>NZ_JBDLLG010000014.1:0-133120 GCF_039822625.1 Marinimicrobium locisalis | reverse complement strand
ATTTCAGAATTTCTCGGAAAAACCCTGTCAAGTGTTTTTTCAAAAATTGAGCTGAATAGTTACAAAGCAACAAATGCTTGTCCCTTGTAGGCTCCTCTCCCCGTAGAGAAGACTGCCATTACATGAGGCTTATTAATAATGTATCCGCCTGTGACTCCCGGGGAAAAAGAGTCGTTTGATACATCCATATCACCAGAATATTTATCGATGAATATGCCACGCGTAGCGGATAGTTTTACACCATATACGTCAGAGGCCAAGTTGGCGGCGTAAGATGGGGTTAGTGCAGACGTCATTTTTTATCCCTCCCAGGAACACAGAGTTTGAAGCAGTCCATAATCTCCATAAGTTTTCATTGGTTCGTTGAGCTCGCAAGATAGCTTCATCTCGCGGCCTTTTAGCTCCGAATTCTCGTCAGCTGAGCGTTTGGCATGAGCCCAAATTTTCTTCTCTGTACCATCGACGACGACAAAAAGTTCTTGCCCTATTACTATTTCGATAGGAAGCATCCGAGAGACAGAAGACTCGTATGCCGCCGGGAACTCAAAATAGCCATGCTCATCAGTTTGAGTACGCTCCTCGCGCTCTTCTTTCCATTCCCACCGCCGAATAATGGTCGCATTCTTTACGGGCTCACCGTTGTACGTTACATATGCTTTGACTGCAGAGAACACACAGGTCTTTCCTGGATTAAAAAATGACATGGCGAACATCTCCTGTGACAGAAAGCTCAGAATAATAATGACGGTAAGTTTGTTCATAAACAAAGCTCGAAAGTAAATCTATTGTTACGGTACTATGGTGGCCCCCGAGTGCCTCAGGCTGACTCGGCGAAGACTGAACATGCAGAGAAGCTCGGCTCAGCAGGTTGGTGAGCGGGGAGGGTAGGGCAGAGGCGATCATTTTAAGGAGACGTCCTTGGTCAGACTTAGTTGGCTTGAGGCTACCAAGCTTCGGCTTGTCAAGCAAGTAGCACGACGTAGAGATGTGATCCAGTGCCATAAGTGACTTACTAAGCAGCAGGCTTGGCTGTGAGGCAGCTTTCCCGACCCGTTTAGAGCCACTTTTTAGGATAGCGCTGGCCTGAAATACACCGGTGATACAAGTAGTCAAAGTCGACAATCAGCGCAGCTCCAGAGGCTACTGGCGTCAACAAGAAGTACCAGTTCTCTCCTGCCAGCATAATCAGCAAGGGATTGGCCCCGGCAGGAGGGTGCACCGTATTGGTAAGCATCATGGCTGTGACCGATAAACCGACCGCCAATCCTAGCGTCCATTCCTGCACACCGAGAAGGTGAGCCACCACCAGCCCTACGGCCGCCGTTATAACGTGGCCGGCGATAATGCGCAGGACTGAAGAGCTAGCTCATAACGAGGGACTACGAGAGAGGCAGAGTTTTATAGGAAGATGCTTGAGGTAAAGCCAAGGCGCTCGCGCCGCGAGCGCCTTGGAGGGGCTGCTTCACTAAAAGTTCATCCGTGCGCCAAGCCCCCACGTTGTGGCTTCTGAGCTCACGCCCAGGTCAAAAGTGGCTGAAATCTGCGGGGTGAAAAAGTAGGCCACGCCACCGTTGATACCGGTATCGCCATCGAAGGCGGTGCGATGAGCCAGCTCCACTTTGGCTTCCAGGTTCTCGGCGATAAATCCGCGAAGGCCACCGGCGATCACCAGGCCTGAATCGTCATTGCCCACGTCCACGTCGGTAGACTCGAAGCCAATGGTGCCGTACAGGTCGAACTGCTTATTGAAGGGGATGCGGTAGCCACCGGAGGCCGAAATGGTCATGGAGCCGCAGCCGCCTTCGCCACTTACGTCCGTGAGCGATGCCTGGCCAAAGAAGCCCTGCTGTATGTCCAGGCTGCCATAAACGTTCAGCCCATCTTGGCCACAGTCGTAGTCGTCCAGGTCCTGGTCCACGTAACGAAGGCCTGCGTAGTTGTAGCTGACGGCGTCAGCCAGCACAGGCAGGCTTAAAGCGGACAGAGCGCCGGCGATGGCTAGGCTACCAATTACTGCTTTTGATGACGTCATTGCTCTCTGGTCCTCACATAAATGGCTTAAAGAAATGAGTTGCGCGCGTTCAATTAACCCGATGTAGCATAACGTTTGCCCCCTAGGTGGACAACATACGCAGGGCGGCTTGCCCTGTTATTGTCGACAGCTTCACAGTTTGATGGCAGTCTGGGAACCGTGGGTGAGCGAAAGAGTCATAGGCGCTTCTGAGTTAAATTGTGCTACTGCATCAGCCGACCGTCGAACTTTCACTTCCCACGATAAATACTCCTCTATTTAGCGAAACAATATGCCGGATTCGTTCCGTTTCGATTGCTTTTAGGGCACCCTCCGAGATGTCTGTAGTTGTTAGCCAGCGTTGTTGCCAGTAAATCAGGTCCCGCAATAGTGGGCGGCTTTTCGCCACCTTTTACGCTTGACTTTTATCCGCCGGCGAACACCGAAGGCCGCCCGGAAGGTGCGGTAGGAGAATGAAGGGAATATACTCACGCCGGATAACCTAGAAGGTTGGCGGATACACTGCACAGTAATACGATCCATTAGAGCCACCTTTCAGGGTAGCGCTGTCCTGAAATTCCGCGGTGGTACAAGTATCCAAACCCGACAATCAGAATGGCGCCAGAGGCTACTGGCGTCAGTAGGAAATGCCAGTCCTCTCCCGTCAGCATAATCAGTAAGGGGTTAGCGCCGGCGGGAGGGTGCAACGTCTGGGTAAGCATCATAGCCGTGACCGATAACCCGACCGCCACACCCAGCGTCCACTCATGCACACCGAGAAAGTGAGCCACAATCAATCCCACAGCTGCGGTTATGACGTGGCCGGCAATCACGTTGCGCGGTTGAGCCAGTGGGCTGGCCGGTAACCCAAACAGTATAACCATGGTGGCCCCGAACGGGGCCATCAGCCACAGAGCACCGCTTTGGGAGCTGAGAAAGCTCAGTACGATGATGCAGCCGGTGGCGCCAATGCCGGCTAGCAGGGCGGCCTTTTGTTGATCATTGGCTTTTTGTAGGGTTTGCATGGGAGCGCCTCGAAAGAAGAGAATAACTGGGTAGACCGGTCTGTCTACTGCGTCATGGTAGACAGACCGGTCTCCCGGTGTCAATATGGTAATGACAGAATTGACGTGAGGTTGCCCGTGGAAAGAAGAGAACAGCTGGTCTCAGTCGCTTTCGACCTGTTCTACCGCTACGGCGTACATGCGGTCGGTATCAATCGGGTGCTTGCTGAGTCAGGCGTAGCGAAGAAGACGCTTTACAATCATTTTCCCGGCAAAGAGAATTTGGTGGCTGCCACGGTTGACTATCGGGACCGACAATTTTTGACGTGGATGGAGGGCCGTGTCCAAGGGGCGCCGGCAGGGAAGGAGGCACTACATGCGATGTTTCGCGCGCTTGATGAGTGGTTCCGTGGCCGGGATAATCAGTTTTATCCGTTTCACGGTTGCTACTTTATCAACGTGAGTGCTGAATTCGGTGACCCTGAGCACCCGATACATCAACAGTGTGCCCGTCATAAGAAAGCAATACTCGGTTTGATAAGGAACCATGTCTCCCAGCTCCTAGCCAGTGAGGAGGAAGTGATAAAGATGTCGGACGCCATAGCGACCTTGAAAGAAGGGGCCATTGTTCAAGCCCATGTTCTGGGGGATCTCCAGGCCGCTGCAAAGGCCTGGGCGATTGCAGAGGAGCTGTTGGACGCGAGATCACAGGGTTAGCGTAAAAAGGAGTGGTGAATGAGCCGGGATGCTGATCGAAAACATTGTGGTAGCTGGTTTGTTAAGGAGATGAGAGATGTCCAAAAAAGAAGCTGTGATGAATGATATTGCCGTTACCAGACTACTTCCAAATATCTGCACGGATAAAATGGAAGAGACCCGGGGTTTTTACGCGAAGCTGCTCGGGTTTGTTGTCGGGTTCGAGCATCAGGGTTGGTATATTCAAATGGCATCGCCGAGCGATCCTCAGCTTCAGCTCGGGATCATGCGTTTAGATCATGAGTTTACGCCGAAGGCGTTCCAGCATCAGGCTCAGGGGGTCATTATTTCCGCTCAGGTGGATGATGTCGATGCCACCTATGCCGCGGTGCAAAAGCAAGGCTTTGGTATTGCGCACGAGCTGTGCGATGAAAGCTTTGGCATGAGACGCTTTATGGTGGCCGACCCGAATGGGCTGCTCGTCAACCTGTTTTCATTTCCCTGAACCCTTCCGGCAAATCACCTAAGCCTGGCCCTCCAGGGCCTGGCTCCATCTGTCAGGCCCTGGTTTCTGTCGCTTGGCACTCGCATAGCTGGATGGTTATGATTTAAAGCATAACAACGGCCATCGCCCGGCTGGATTGGGTTCATTGGGTGACGTCGGCGAAGCAGGCGAGAACGCGCACAGCGGATCCGCGATGCCTGCGATTTGCTCGCGTCCGGTAAGAAGCGGGTGTGTTGTCTTGATCCGTCGGGCTACTACAGCAAGGCCTTCGCTGCGCCCAAGGCTGTTTAGTGTGGTGTCGCTATCGAGGGAGTTTCTGAAGAAAGGCGCTCCGGTCACTACCTCCTTGTCAGGGACCCGAAACGTTTTGCTTTGGAGAGATTACTCGATAAGCCCCACGGCGTCCATGTAGTAATCCGTGTAGGTGTTGTATTGGCCTCGCAGCCATACCAGGGCATCGTGCTCCTCGCCCGGAACGAACATGGGCCGGATGTTGTGGCGGGCCGGGTCGTGAGTGACTTGCTGCCATTCAGCGTTGGACGTTTCGTCCTCGGGGCCGATAATCGCCCGGAAGATCTGATGCTTTCCGTTCAGCGCCTCGCCAGTGGCGGGGTTAACGTCCGTTGAAATCGCCACCTCGGTTGGGTCCTCCGGGTTGAGGGTAATCAAGCCTGTGTAGCTGGCCTCTCGCTCGTACAAGCGGGTCCCGGCGTGGGCGACCTCGCGGTCGATCCACTTTTCGCCGTCCCAGGAGGCGATGCGGTACCGTTGGTCGTTGTTGCTCAGGTATAGGCTGTAGCCAATGTGCGGGTGGCCGTGCTCGTCGAGCACGATTGAGCTGGTCCAGGCGCTGTATTCAGCGCTAAGGTCCATACTCCGAAAGCCGCCTTCCCCGCCTTGAAACACTTTCTCTGCTTCCGAAGGTCTCAGGGGGCCATCCTCCTCAAGGTTTTTAATGAAGGTGCCATCGGCGTTGTAGAAGTTCCCATTTCGGAATTCGGTGTAGTACAGACTGGTGCCGTAGTCGCGGGGGTGGGCATCCGTGAAGGACACGCCCACGGTGTCTTGCCCGTTGCTGGCGTAGCGGGCGTAGGGGCGATGCCGCCCTTCCACTTCATTTTGAATAAAATGTTGGGCATCGCCCCAGGTTTTTCCCTCATCTTTGGAGGTGACGAGCGTGGGGTTCCAGTCGATACCGCGGTAGAAGTTGTACAGGGTGTTCTCGGTATCGAGGTGGACGAGGTTCATGTAGGTGACAGGCTCTTCAGCCTCGATGGTGTGTTCTTCGCCCCATTCCAGGTAGCTGTTCTGCTCGGAAAAGCGGTAGTAATGTTTGTTTTCCGTGCTGTGCCGGGCGTAGACGGCCAGGAGGGTGTCATCCTCGCGGGGGTAAAAAGCGGGGGTGTTATGGTCGTCGTGGTCGAAGTGCTTGTGCAGGGTGGTTCGGCCCTGGCGAGCATCGCTGCCCAGGTCGTACACGCCCACGGCGGCATCGCCGGCGCCGTTGCCAGCCACGCCCCCGACAATGAGTTGGCCCTTGTGAATGATGGCGCGCGGGTCTTGAAACCAGCACCAGCCACCGTTGTACATAAAGGTTCGGATGGCGGGGGCGGACGCTGTTTTGTCATCGCTCTGTTCGGCCTGGAACATTTTATAAAGCTCCGAGCCGGCGGCCAGAAAGGCACCCACGCCGTAGACTTCGGTGTAGTCGGGGAAGGAGTCTCCCGGCGCGGCGCCCACCGGTTGGACGTGGCCGAGTAGCCCTTCTTCGGTCACAGCGTCCGCGAGCGCTTGCCAGGCGCGCCGCACGACCGGCTCATAGGTTTCGCGGTCGAGGATGCCCTGATTGATGCCCCAGGCCAGGCCGAAGGTGAAGGAGGAGGTGCCGCTGGTTTCCTTGATGGGGTAGCCTGCTACGCCCCCGAGCAGGCCCATGGACCAGGTGCCGTCATCGCGTTGGATGGCTTTAAGCTTTCGGGCCATTTTTTTGTACAGCTTGAGATAGAAGTCGCGCTCTTCCCAGGTGGGGGGCAGGTCGGGAATCATCAGCGCCAGGCCGCCAAACACCCAGCCGTTGCCACGGGACCAGTAGATGTTCTCATCGTTTTTCTCGCGTTGTTCGAAAAAGCTCGAATCCCGGAAAAACAGGTGGTCTTCTTCGCTCCAGAGCAGCTCGTAGGTGGCCATATATTCCTGGTGCATGAATTCCAGGTACTTGTCTTCGCCGGTCACCTTCGCTAGCCGCGCCCAGACGGGGGGTGCCATAAACAGGGCGTCGCTCCAGCCCCAGCGGTCGTGGGCGTGGGTGTCCTCCGCGTCCCAGACCAGAGTGCCGGTTTTCGGGTTGTCCAGAATCCAGTTGAACTGCTCTCTGACGGGTTCCAGCATTTCGGGGTCATTAAAGTCCTCGTACAGGGCGAGGTAAAACTGGCCCACGGTGTGGTCGTCCGCGTGGTAGGGGCGCTTGTGCAGCGCCCAGTCATTGCGCTCGCCGATCATCATCAGCCACTGGGTGTACTTGGGGTCCTCGGCGATTTGGCGCCACTGGTTCATGCCGGCGTAGAGCGCGCCGTTGTGCCACTCCAGGTCGTGGTACTGCTCCCGGTTGGCCCAGTCTGGCGGGTCCTGGGGTAGGGCGCGGTATTTACCTTGTTCTTCGAAGTGCTCAATTTGCCAGTCAGCCACTTGCTTGGTCAGGGTCTTGACGGATTCGGGGGTGATTTCGTGAGGTTGTGACTCGGGCGTGTGCTGGCAGCCAAGCAACAACGACAGCGTGCCCAGCCAGAGGGCGTGTGCGATGGGTCTCATGCGGTTGTTCTCCACTCTCGGGTTGTTCTTTAGGGTTTTATTGTTGATTGAGGGTAAATGGTATCACCGTTGTTAATACAATAGTACATATTGGCTTTAAGAGAGGGCTGGGGCCGGGGGAGGGCCGCAGCGCTTGGCCTGGCAGCGGTATTGGGACGGGGTAATGCCCTCCAGGCGCTTAAAGAAGCGCTGAAAGGCCGACTGGCTGTTGAAACCGCACTGCAGCGCAATTTCCAGTATGGTTTCTTGGCTGTTTTCCGTTAGTCGCCGCTTCACTTCCTCCACCCGGTGGTAGTTAATAAACTCAAAAAAGTGTTTGTGGTGGTAGGTATTAATCAGTGTCGATACCTCGCGGGGCCTGAGGCCACAGTAGGCCGAAAAGGCATGCAGGTTAATGTGAGCGTCTAAATGGAGCTGTTTGTGGGTAATGGCCTGGTCGATAAGCCGCAGCTTTTCCGCTTGCGAGGTGGCGGGGGCGCGGCCGACGGGCGGTTGGGGAGGGGGAGAGGCATCATTAGGCATGCGGGTACGAGGCTCCTTCATTATTATTAGAGTAGATTTTGGCTGAAAAATGTGACCGAATCGATACTCCCCCGGCCGAATTGCACAAAGTGGGTAGCCTCAGAGCGTGGAATGCCGCTCAATAGGGCCTCGGTGGTGACGCCACCGGCCTATTCATAATAATACCTTCAAAGGAGGCTAGCGATCATGAGGTTATCACTCGTTAAACGAATCGTGCCTGCGTTTTCGGCTTTGGTTCTATCGGTATCGGCAATTGGCGCCCTGGCGGACGTCGCACCCATTACAACGGACGGCAATCAATTGCTGTTCGGGGGCACGCCCGACAGCGTGGCGGGGCCCAGTTTGTTTTGGAGTAATGATGGTTGGGGCGGCGAGAAGTATTACACGGCCGGCGCCGTACAAACCGTCGCCCAGGACTGGAATGCGGAACTGGTTCGTGCCGCTATGGGTGTGGATGAACCCGGCGGTTATTTGGAAAACCCGGAGGGCAACCTGAACAAGGTCCGTACAGTCGTGGACGCGGCCATTGCCAACGATATGTATGTCATCATTGACTGGCACAGTCACCACGCCGAGGACTATACCCAAAGTGCGGTTACTTTCTTTGAGCAAATGGCCTCCGAGTACGGACAGCACGATAATGTGATTTATGAGATTTATAACGAGCCGCTCAGTGTCTCCTGGAGCGGGACTATCAAGCCTTACGCGGAACAGGTGATTTCGGCCATTCGCGCCATCGACCCGGACAATCTGATTATTGTGGGCACGCCCACTTGGTCACAGGATGTGGACGCAGCGGCCAATGACCCCATTACCAACTACAGCAACATTGCCTACACCTTGCACTTCTATGCGGGCACTCACACCCAGTTCCTGCGGGATAAAGCTCAGTATGCGTTGGACCGGGGCATCCCCCTATTCGCGACCGAGTGGGGCACCGTGGACGCCGATGGCGACGGCAACGTGGCTCGCAATGAAACCAATGTTTGGATGGATTTCTTCGAGCAGAACAATATCAGCCACGCCAACTGGGCGTTAAACGACAAAGACGAAGGCGCATCCGCCTTGGTGGCTGGTGCCAGTGCCAATGGCGGCTGGTCAGACGGTCAGTACACTGCCTCGGGCACCTTGGTTCGCGAGATTGTTCGAAACTGGAGTGATGGCGACA
Organism: Marinimicrobium locisalis; assembly: GCF_039822625.1. Lineage (NCBI taxonomy): Bacteria > Pseudomonadati > Pseudomonadota > Gammaproteobacteria > Cellvibrionales > Cellvibrionaceae > Marinimicrobium > Marinimicrobium locisalis. The sequence goes on along the minus strand of NZ_JBDLLG010000014.1, from coordinate 124,406 downwards.
CCGGAGACAATGGCGATACCGGGGACAACGGTGACCCTAACGGCTGTGCCGCTGTGGCTGTGCCGGGAAAAGTGGAAGCGGAAAATTATTGCTCAATGAGCGGTGTGCAGACTGAAACCACTTCGGATAACGGTGGCGGTGAAAACGTTGGCTGGATTGAGTCCGGCGATACCCTGACTTACGCCCTTGATGTGCCCCAAGCAGGCGTTTATGAAGTGAGCTACCGTTTGGCGTCATTGGACAATGGGGCGTACTTTGAGCTGGAAGCCGCCAACAGCGGCACGGTACTGGATGTGGTGCAAGCCTCCGCCACCGGCGATTGGCAAAACTGGACCACGGTGCAAAGCGAAGTGGACCTTTCGGCCGGGGAGCAGGAAGTGACCCTTCGGGCCACCGGGGACGGTTGGAATATCAACTGGTTTGAAGTAACGCAACGCAATGGCGCCGGCAGCTCTTCCAGCCAGTCGTCCAGTTCGGCTCAGTCCTCTAGCTCCAGCCAGTCCTCAAGCAGTTCCTCGCCCAGCACGCCGGGTGATTCAACCTGTAATGCGGGCAATGCCATCAGCGGCGGTGGCAGCCCGGTGACAGTGTCACAGGGGCAATGCATCTCCTATGAGCACGGCAGCGGCCAGCTGCGCCTGGGTAGCTGGAACGTGAGCGATGGGGTGTTGTATGACATCACCAATTGCAACGGCCAGACCCTGAGCGATGTGGCGCAAGTGGTCAACGGCTTTAGCGCCGTCTCCACAGGGGCCACTCACTGCACGCACTACATTTATGTTAAGCAGGCCCCCAGCAGCTATACGCTTCAGCTCGGCAGCTGGTAAAGCGCTGATAGTGAAATGTAAAGAAACGGCGGGCGTTTGCCCGCCGTTTTTTTTGAGGGCTCGAACCCCGTTAAGCGGATGGGGTAAACTCGCGCTATATCCGATTTGCAACGAGGCGCTTATGAGTCCCCCCTACAAACGGCTTCTTCTCAACTGCGACATGGGCGAGAGTTTCGGCCCCTGGCGAATGGGGCGCGACGAAGAGGTGATGCCGTTGGTGGATATGGCCAATATCGCCTGCGGTTTTCACGCCTCCGACGCCGTCACCATGACCCGCACTCTGCTGTTGGCTAAGCAAGCCGGTGCGACGGTGGGGGCGCACCCCAGTTACCCTGATCTAGTGGGGTTCGGGCGTAGGAGCATGCAGTGCAGCCCTGTGGAGATTGTGTCTCTGGTGCAGTATCAGATGGGCGCGCTGGCCGGGTTGGCCCGGGCGCAGGGGCTTTCGCTCGGGTACGTGAAGCCTCACGGTGCGCTCTATAACGATATGATGAATAACCGTGATGTTCTACGCGCGGTGCTGGAAGCGGTTGCCGCCTATGATGCCTCGCTCCCCTTGATGGTACTCGCCACGGCGGATAACGCCTCGGTAGCGAAAGTCGCCCGCGAGTTCGGTGTTTCCCTGTTATTCGAAGCGTTTGCGGACCGTGCCTATGACGAGCGGGGCCTGCTGGTGCCGCGCGGGCGAGAGGGCTCGGTTTATACCGAACAGGCCCGCATTCTGGAGCAGTCGCTTCGGTTGGCGGAAGAGGGCACGCTGGTGACGCAGTCGGGCAAGGTGCTGGCCCTCGCCCCCGACACGCTTTGCGTGCATGGTGATAACGACGAGTCCGTGAACGCCGTGCGCGAGATTCGCATGGCGTTCAACCGCCTATATGGAGCCGCCTGACCGTGAGGCCGTGGGTAGTGGAAACGGCCGGTCCGGACGCGCTGATGGTTCGGTTTGGAGAGACCATTACGCCGAAGCTTGTTCCCCTCATTCGCGGGGCAAGTGACCAGCTGCGTCGCGAGCTGGGTGAGCGCCTGTATGACCTCATTCCCTCCTACACAACACTGATGATTGTTTTTGACCCGCGACAACTATCGGTGGAAGAGATGGCGGGGCGAGTGAGCGATGTGCTTCAGTACCTTGAAGCGACCGAAGAAAGCGTCGGTGAACTGATTGAGATTCCTGTCTGGTACGATCTTTCCGTAGGGCCAGACCTTGAGCGGGTGGCTCGGTATAACCGCCTGAGTGTGGAGCAGGTGATTGAGCAACACAGTGCTGTTGAGTACCACGTATTTGCCATTGGCTTTGCCCCCGGCTTCGCTTATATGGGAGAGGCCCCGCAAGCGCTCGCCACACCGAGGTTAGACACGCCGCGCCCCGCCGTTCCTGTTGGTTCGGTCGCCCTGGCCGATCGCCAAACCGCCGTCTACCCCATTGAAACCCCCGGCGGCTGGAACCTGATTGGACGCACCCCGGTAAACATGTTTGATCGCGAGCGGGCGGCACTTTGTCCGGTCAGTGCCGGTGACCGGGTTCGCTTTGCGCCTATCTCCCGGGCGGAATATCTCGCGCAAGGAGGGCGGTTGCCGCCAGCGTCGTGGCAGGAGCGAGGAGGAGCCCGGTGAGTGTCTGCGGGCTGAGGGTAATCAAGCCCGGGCCGCTGACCTTGCTGCAGGACCGCGGGCGGTTCGGTTACCAGCACTTGGGGCTATCGCCCGGAGGCGCGGCGGATGAGCACGCTTTTTTGTGGGCCAACCGGCTTTTGGGCAATGCTTCCAATGCGCCGGCGTTGGAAATCACCCTGGGGGGCTTGTCTCTGGCAGTGGAGCGGTCGCTGCAAATCGCCCTAACCGGCGCGGACCTGCGGGCGAGCGTGAATGGCCGCTCGCTCAAACCCTGGCGCACTCACACTCTGGCCGCCGGTGACCGGCTGCAGTTTGGTTATGCAAGCGACGGCGTGCGGGGCTATCTGGCGGTGCGGGGCGGGTTTGAGGTGGCCCTGTGTTTTGGTTCGGTGGCCACGGTCACCCGCGAAAAAATGGGTGGGCTCGATGGCGTAGGGTCGCCGCTTCAAGCCGGTGATGAATTGGCCTGCCCGGAGATGGGCCTGGTGGCTGAGCGCAGCGTCCCCTCGCGGTTTATTCCCGATTACCGGCAGCCTTTGACGTTGCGGCTCATGGCAAGTGAACACAAAGGCTGGTTTAGCGCGGCGGCCTTGGAGCGTTTGTATCGTTCGGAGTACCGGCTATCGCCGCGCAGTGACCGTATGGGAGCCCGCCTGGAAGGCGAGGCGGTAGAGTCGCTGGTGGGGGGCATTGTTTCCGAACCGGTTCCTTTCGGGGCGGTGCAGGTGCCGCCGGATGGCGTACCCATCGTGTTACTGAAAGACCGGCAGACCATCGGTGGCTATCCGAAACTCGGCACCGTCCACCCACTGGACGCCTTTGCGTTGGCTCAGCGCCAGCCCGGTTGCCCCATCCGCTTTGCACCGGTCACGGTGGAGAACTGTGCGGAGCAATACAATGAGTTCCAGGGGTTTATGGACGGCGTGCGGGTAAGTTAGAGGAACAGCAGGTCGATCAATACCAGGGCGATGGCCGCCCACTCGCCGATATTCACCACTCGAAATGGGACATCGTAGCGTCGGGCGAAGGCGTGGTCCCGCGCTTGAGGTAAATCTTTGTAGTCCTTTCGGGTGACATACCGCTCCAGGGATTTGGGGTGCACCAGCAGCGTTTTGGCCAGCGGGGGCTCACCCAAATCCTGCCAGACATCCGGGTGGTTTTGCCGACTGTTTTCGATAAAACGCCAGTTGAGCAGCGCCTGCAGCATTAGGAATAGAAAAAGCGGCCCCAAGGTTAACCAGGCAGACATAGCGTGTCTCCTCGTTTTTATTTGTCTGGTGTTTTTTCCGTAGTGTACCGGCTCCGGGCGCCAATGCCCACCATGGAGTTCCGTTCAGGAGGCCGTTTCCGCTAGCTTGATCGGGTGGGGGAGGGCCAACGGGAAGGCACGACGAAGGTGCGCTCTGTTTCCACCCAGCGGGCGTGTTCGGCATCGAAACTCATTTGTGCAAACAACCGGGGGCGATGGTGCTCGCGGACCGTTTGCAGTGTGGCCAGTGTGTCCTCGGCGTTGGGCACCTCCTCTTGGACCCAGGGCCCCAGCCAGTGAGGTTTGCGCAGCGCCACCCAATGGTGGGTATCGGCATCGGTGAGCGTGTCGAGGTGGCGCCAGTGGCCGCGCCAATGGTCTGAGGGAACGTTCGCCGGTGGCGACCATTGCCTGTGGGAGGGGTAGAAAAGGTAGCCCGGCATGAAAAGGCGGGCCACCTGCGGTGGCTCGATGCCGGCGTGGCGCAGCGCGGCGAGAGTTTCCGGGCGCTCAATCATCCGGCTTTGATGGCCGAGCAGGTGGTCGGTTTTGATGTCCAGCCGGTCCCGGGCGTTGGGCCCGTACCATAGTGGCACTCCGCTCTGGGGCGAGGGGTGACCCAAATAGAACTTCACGGCGATCTCGTGGTGCTCTACTTGCCCGGTGTGCGGGTGGCGCAGTATGAAGTCCAACTCTCCCAGTGTCCGTCCCTCCCCTCTTACGGGCAGATTGTGCGCCAGCAGTTCCCAGCCCAATAAGTCTGTCATCAGGCAGGCGTATAGTCGTTCGAAGTACTGGCCCAAACGCTTCTCGGGCGCCTGTTTCAATGCCAAGGGAGCGGTCTGGGGTGCTTGGTCCCATTGAGCCAGACGCGCCGCAATTTCTGGGTTCTCGGGAAGCTGAAGCGCCTGCTCGCTGAGCAATAGGTTTGGTGCCCCCAGCATCCAGGCGAGGTGGCGAATGGCGGGTGTTTGGAAGCGGTTTAGGGGCGGCCGACGGCTGTAGGTCTTCATCGCCCCAGTGTATCGCAAACGCGGCATCTGGTTCTCTGTTGTTAGCGATCACATCGCGGTATGATGAGGTTGTTAGAGAGGCTGGACAATTGAGGTAGAGGCTATGCCTAGAGCTGCAAAATATGATCGCAAAGTTGCGCTGGATAAAGCGGTGACGCTGTTTTGGGCTCGGGGCTACCACGCGACGTCGCTCAAGCAGTTGGAGCAGGCGCTGGATATGCGCCCGGGCAGTTTATACGCCGCCTTTGGCAGCAAGCAGTCGCTGTTCATGGAGGCGCTGGATGTTTACACCGCTCAAATGTTGAACTTGCTGGAAGCCCACTTGGAAAGTGCTGCGTCTCCGTTGCTGGCGTTGCAGAGCTTTTTACGGGACTTGGTGCTTGGCGATACCCCGGATCACGAACTGCCGGCCCGCGCCTGCATGATCGTGAAAACGTTGATGGAGGTGACCGAAGAGGAAGAACCTCTGGGCATCAAGGTCAACGAGTTGCTGGCGGATATGGAAGAGATTTTTGAAGATCTGTTGGCCCGCTCACGTCGTGAAGGAGAGCTGCGCTCGGATGTGGATTGCGTTCGGCTGGCCCGACTCGTCCAGGTTCAGGTCATGGGGCTGCGCTCCTACGCCCAGCGTCAAGTTACGGCAAAAGAGTTGGAGCCGCTTCTGGCCGATATTAACAGCCTGCTGGACAGTTATCGCGTTCGCCACTAGCGCTTTTTAGGTTCATTGCTCTTCTTCTGAGGAAAGCTCGGAAGCGGGGAGGCCGGTAGCCGCCTCCGGGCTAAGCGTTTCGCCCAGTTGCTGCAGCGCCTGGGTTAGCGCCTCGTCAGTGAGGTGGTCACTATCCACAGTCCAGCGCTCCACCGGGGGCCAGGCCTGGTCCCAACTCTGAGCTTTCTCGCCCTGCGCCAAAGAGGCTTTTAAGGGAGGCTTCCCGAGGTTTATGAGTTCGCCGACGCCCTTGAGGGCGCTGGCGGTAGGCTGGTGAGTCTCGCCCGCGAAACGGTTGTGGGTCTGCTCCGAATCGGCCGACGGTTCGATGGCCCTCGGCAACCGGTCTTGTAGCAGTACGCGCAACCCGTCGCGCAGCAGGGCGACGCGACTGGCGGGGTGGAGGTTTCGGTAGGTGCGGTACCAGCGGTCCTCCGTGGCCAGCCAGCGCTCCTGAGTCGTTGCTAAGTCATCCTGAAGAAGCTGGCTGATCAGCCGCAGGAGCTCCCGCCGGCGGTTGTTGGGTAGCTGGCCTTCGGTCAGCTCGGCGGACAGCTGCTCATCGCGGGGCTCGGTTTGGTGAGTATAGTCTTTCACTGACCGCCCTCCCTTTTCCCCCCACAGCAGGAATTCCAGGGCGTGAAGTCCCAGTACCACATCCGAGTCGTCTGTCAGCCCATGCTGGTCCCTAAGTGTCCGGGCGGTGAGGTTGAGGGTGATGTCGTTAACGATCCCGCTGTAGGGGTAGCCCTCAATCGAGTCGAGATAGCCGGGTTGCAGCGGATGGGCGTCGACGGCAAACCGCACCCGCTCAAGCTCGCCAAACAAGCCGGGATTGCTGTCCGCAAGGGCCAGTAGTGGGTCCAGCCGATGCCACCGGTTGTGGCATTCGTGCCACTGGGCGCGGGCGCTATCCAGCCCGGCCTGATCGGGCGAGGCCAGAAATGTCTCTATGTTGTCGTGAAGTGACTGGCAACGGCTCTGGGCTTCGCTCAACCACTCGGTCCCCTGATGCCAGGCGGCCAAAGTGGACTCGGCCAACCCGGGGTCGGGCTCGCCCAATGGGGCGGCCGGGGGCTCGGAGGGGGCGCCGGTGGTGCTTTCCGGTTCACCCGAATCACAGCCCCACAGAAGCAGGGCGCTGATGAGTAGCAGGCAGGTACGCGGGAACACTGTGTTAGTCTCTCAAGCTGATGATGGGCCATTGCCGTTCCCGAGCGGCTTGCGCCAGTCGGGGGTCCGGGTCCACGGCCGTGGGGTGACCCACCGCTTCGAGCAGGGGCAGGTCGTTGGCGGAGTCGCTATAGAAGTGGCTGTCCTCCAGCCGGTGCGGAAAACGCTTCAGCCATTCATTCAAACGCGTGACTTTGCCCCCTTGAAAGCAGGGCGTGCCGGCGGGCCGACCGGTATAGCCGGTCTCGGTGCGCTCGGCTTCGCTAGCCAGCAGGTGGGGAATCCCCAGGCGCTCGGCAATCGGGCCGGTTACCAGGCTGTTGGTCGCGGTAATGATCAGCAACTGGTGCCCCAGGTCCCGGTGCTTTTGCACCAGTGCCTGCGCTTTATCAAGCATTAGCGGCTCGACCCAATGGGCCATGAACTCCCGTTGCAGGTCGGCGATCTGCTCATCGCTCAGCCGAGCGAAGGGCGCCAAGGCAAACATCAGGTACTCCTGAATGTCGAGCGTGCCGTCTTGGTAGGCGCGGTAAAAGTCGTCGTTGCGGGCTTTGTAGACCTCGCGATCGACCAGCGCTTTGTGCACCAAAAATTCGCCCCAACGGTGGTCGCTATCACCGGCGATCAGGGTATTATCCAGGTCGAAAATGGCCAGACTCACGGGGTACCTGCGGTTAATGATTGAATGGCCGCCTAGGATAGCCGCTCGGCGGGCCGGGCTCAACTGTGCTAATTGCTGATTCAGTTGGGTTTATGGAACAATAGGCCAATTAGCGATTTGCTGAAACGAGATTGATAACTACTTAAGGTTAAGGATTGGCAGAACCCCGTGATTGACGCCGAAGGTTTTCGCCCCAACGTGGGCATTGTTTTGACCAACGACCAGGGCCAGGTGCTTTGGGCCCGGCGCGTGGGGGGGCAGGATGCGTGGCAGTTTCCCCAGGGCGGCATCCACGACGGGGAATCCCCCGAGCAGGCGCTTTTTCGGGAGCTTCAGGAGGAGATCGGCCTGACCCGTGAGGATGTGGAAGTGCTGGCCTGCACCCGGGGTTGGCTGCGCTACCGGCTGCCGAGCCGCCTGGTGCGCCACAACTCCCAGCCTCTGTGTGTGGGCCAGAAGCAGAAGTGGTTTCTCTTGCGGTTGACCTCCCCGGAGGGGCGAATCTCTCTGGAAAACGGCGGGCGTGCCGAGTTTGACGACTGGCGTTGGACCAGCTATTGGTACCCCCTTGGCAAAGTGGTGGCTTTCAAAAGGGAAGTCTACCGCCGGGCGCTGAAAGAACTGGCGCCTTTTCACAGTCACCTGGAGGCGGGCCGCTACAGCGGCTCCCTTCCCTCGGCCGGGTCGTTATGCTGAATTCGCTGCGCTCCATTGTTCAAGAGGTTAATGCCGCCCGGGACCTGAAAACCGCCTTGGCGATCATTGTCTCCCGGGTGAAGACTGCCATGCACACCGAAGTGTGCTCGGTCTACCTGCGTGGCCCGGAAGGCGACTACGTGCTGATGGCCACCGAAGGCCTCAACACCGACGCAGTGGGGCAGGTGCGCCTGAAGGCCGATGAAGGCTTGGTGGGGCGGGTCGTTACCCGCGAAGAACCCATTAACCTGGAGCAGGCCGAGACCCACCCCAATTACCAATACTTTCCCGAAACCGGGGAAGAACGCTATAGCTCCTTCCTTGGGGTACCCATTATCCACCACCGCAAAGTGCTGGGCGTACTGGTTGTTCAGCAGGTGGAGCGTCGTCGGTTCGACGAGGGCGATGAAGCGTTTCTCGTAACCATGTCGGCCCAGTTGGCCGGCGTTATCGCCCACGCCGAGGCCACGGGCGTGATGCTGGCTATTGGCGAGGGGGCTGCTCAGGCGAAGTTTATTGGGGTTTCCGGGGCACCCGGTATCGCCATGGGAGAGGGGGTGGTTATTTCGCCCCCCGCCGACTTGCGCTCAGTGCCGTTCAAAGCGTGCTCCGACGTGGAGACCGAGCTGGCCTTTTTCCAAAGGTGCCTGCAGGCGGTTCGGGAAGACATAAAAGGGCTGGGCGAGCAGCTCAAACTTCGTCTGAACCGGGAGGAGCAGGCGCTGTTTGACGCCTATCTGGCGATGCTAAATGATGCTTCCTTGGGCAAAGAAGTGACCGAGCGGATTCGCCAGGGCACCTCCGCTCCCTCGGCCTGGGCGGATGTGATTCTTGAGCACGAACACACCTTCAATAGCATGAACGATGCGTACTTGCGCGAACGGGCAACGGACCTGCGGGACCTGGGGCGGCGCGTACTCGCTTACCTGCAGGAATCCAACCAAAAGTGCCGCATTTACCCGGACCAAACGGTACTGATTGGTGAAGAGCTCACCGCCTCCATGCTGGGTGAAATCCCCAAGGATAAACTCGCTGGTTTGGTTTCGGTGCAGGGTTCCAGCAATTCCCACGTTGCCATTTTGGCTCGGGCCATGGACATTCCCACGGTCATGGCCGCCGTGGACCTGCCTTACACTCAGATGGAAGGCCGGCCGCTTATCGTCGACGGCTATAAAGGAACGGTATACAGCGATCCGGGACAGGAGCTGCGCAAGCACTACAAGGCCATTTTCCTGGAAGAGCAGGAGTTGGTGAAAGGCCTTGAGGCGCTCAAGGACCTGCCCTGCGAAACCACCGACCATTACCGCTTGCCACTGTGGGTTAACACGGGCTTGATGACCGATGTGGTGCGCTCGCTGGAGCGTGGGGCGGAAGGGGTTGGCTTGTACCGAACGGAAGTACCCTTCCTGCTGCGCGATCGCTTCCCCAGCGAAGAAGAGCAGCGCAACATTTACCAGGAGCAGCTGTCCGCTTTTGCGCCTCACACGGTGACCATGCGAACCCTGGATATCGGCGGGGATAAGGCGCTGCCGTATTTCCCGATCGAGGAGGCCAACCCGTTTCTGGGCTGGCGCGGCATTCGGGTAACCCTGGATCATCCAGAGATTTTTCTGGCCCAGATCCGGGCCATGATCAAGGCCAGCGAGGGCTTGGATAATCTGCGAATCCTGCTGCCCATGATTACCAGTGTGCCCGAGCTGGAAGCGGCGAAAGTGCTGATTTACCGTGCCTTCAACGAGCTGCTCGAAGAGGGTCACTCGGTTAAGCTGCCCCCCATCGGCGTCATGATCGAAGTCCCCTCGGCGGTATACCAGGCGCGAGAGCTGTCGGCGCGGGTGGATTTTCTTTCCGTGGGCAGTAACGACCTCACGCAATACCTGCTGGCGGTGGACCGCAACAACGCCCGGGTGGCGGACGTGTACCAGGCCTTTCATCCCGCCGTGCTGCGGGCGTTGCGCAGCGTGGTCGACGACGGCCACGCCGAGGGCGTCAGTGTCGGTATCTGTGGCGAGCTGGCCGGGGACCCCGGCGCGGCGATTCTGCTGATGGCCATGGGCTATGACGTTCTGTCCATGAACGCGACGAACCTGCCCAAGGTTAAGTCGGTTATTCGCAGTGTCAGCCTGGAACAGGCCCGGTCGTTGCTGTCGGAAGTGATGCTCCTGCCGGATGCGGACCAAATACGCCAGCGCGTGGACGACACTCTTCGCGACCTCGGGGCGACCCGGTTGCTTCGGCTGGCCACGACCGACTAGCAGGCTGTGTTCCCCGGACAACAATGGTAGTATTCCCCGGCTTCCGCCCACTGATTGCGAACCCCGAGACCTATGACCTATCCCGACATTGACCCTGTGGCCGTGAGTATTGGCCCTTTCGAGTTTGGGGGCCAATCCTACGGCCCGTTGGACATTCACTGGTACGGGCTGATGTACCTTATCGGCATCGGCTTGGCATGGTTCCTGGCGCTGCGCCGTGCCGGCCTTCCCCACACTGTGGTACAGCGCTCCCACGTGGAAAACCTGGTGACCTATGTGGCCTTCGGGGTCATCCTTGGGGGGCGTGTGGGTTATGTGTTTTTTTACCATTTTGATTATTGGCTGAGCGACCCCTTGTGGCTGTTCCGAGTCTGGGAAGGCGGTATGTCCTTCCACGGTGGCCTGCTCGGGGTGATTGTGGCGCTGGCGCTTTTCTCTTGGCGGGCGCGCCTGTCGTTTCTGGCGCTCAACGATTTTGTCGCGCCGCTGGTCCCCATCGGTTTGGGCTTCGGTCGGCTGGGGAATTTCATCGGTCAGGAGCTTTGGGGTCGCCAGGCGGATGTACCCTGGGCCATGGTCTTTCCGAAGGACCCGGAGGGGCTGGCTCGCCACCCCTCCCAGCTCTATCAGGCCACCCTTGAGGGGCTGGTACTGTTCTCGGTGCTTTATTGGTATTCCGCCAAGCCTCGGCCCAGAGGGGCTGTGGCGGGGTTGTTTCTGGTCCTCTATGCCTGCTTCCGAATCTTTGCCGAGTTCTTCCGCGAGCCGGATCAGCATATTCAATTCGACCTGTTCGGCTGGGTGACTCGCGGGCAACTGCTGTCACTGCCAATGTTGTTGCTCGGCATCGGCCTGCTGGTATGGAGTCGCCAGCGTCAGCGGCAGAGGCCCTCGAACGGCCAGTGAATCGTCCTCCAACGTAATTGAGAGAAGACTTATGCAGCAGTACCTGGCGCTCATGCGCGATGTCGTGGAGAACGGCTTGGACCGGGGCGACCGCACCGGCACGGGGACCCGCTCGGTGTTTGGGCGTCAGCTTCGCTTCGACCTCTCCCGCGGGTTTCCTCTGGTGACCACCAAAACCGTCCACCTGAAAAGCGTGATTGTGGAATTGCTCTGGTTCCTCCAGGGGCGCACCGATGTGACCTGGTTGCAGGAGCGGGGCTGTAAGATCTGGAACGAATGGGCCACGGCCGAGGGCGACCTGGGCCCGGTTTACGGCAAGCAGTGGCGCAGCTGGGCCTGTCCGGATGGGCGAACCATCGATCAAATCAGCGATGTGGTCGAGCAAATTCGCCACAAACCCAACTCGCGCCGCCTGATCGTCAGTGCCTGGAACCCCGCCGACTTGCCGGATGAGTCCGTCAGCCCTCAGGAGAATGCCGCCGAAGGGCGAATGGCGCTGGCGGCCTGTCACACCCTCTTCCAGTTTTACGTGGCCGAAGGCAAACTCTCATGCCAGCTTTATCAGCGCAGTGCCGATCTGTTTCTGGGGGTGCCCTTCAATATTGCCAGTTATGCCCTGTTAACTCACATGATCGCTCAGCAGTGCGATCTGGAGGTGGGCGAGTTCGTACACACCTTTGGCGACTGCCACCTGTATCAAAATCACCTGACCGACGATATTGTTTTTGAGCAGTTGCGGCGCGAGCCACGACCGCTGCCCCGGCTGGTGATTAAGCGCAAACCGCCAAGCCTGTTCGATTACCAGCTGGACGACTTTCAGTTTGAGGGCTATGACCCTCACCCGAGAATTAAGGCGCCGATTGCGGTATAGCGGCGCTGGCTGGGCATAGGAAGGAGAGCACCATGAAAGTGTCACTGATTGTGGCGGCCGCGCGCAACGGTGTAATTGGCCGCAACAACGAGTTGCCCTGGCGTCTGCCGGAGGACCTCAAATACTTCAAGTCCGTCACCATGGGTAAACCGGTGATTATGGGGCGCAAAACCCATGAATCCATCGGTCGCCCTCTGCCGGGCCGGCTGAACATCGTTATCAGCCGTCGGCCCCAAACCTCCGAGTCGCCCAATTTGCGCTGGGTCGACAGCATTGAGGCGGCGCTGGCGCTGGTTCGGCAAGAGCAGCCGGACTTGGCGGAAGTCATTATCATGGGTGGGGAGGAGATTTATCGTCAGAGTTTGCCCCTGGCCGATCGTGTCTATCTGACTCGAGTGGAGGCGAATGTGGAAGGCGATGCTTTCTTTCCTGCCCTGGATGAAACACACTGGCGCCTGTCCCGGGAGCGTACGGGGGCAGAAACTGAGCCTTACCGTTACGTTTTTCAGGAATTTGAAAGGGTGACAACTTGATGACAGCAAAAGCAGCTGGTTAATTGTTGATCAGTTGTTACCTGAGGGAGGCAGTCAAGGTGACTTTTTGTTACCTGGTTGGGTAGATTGGTAGCATTTCGGCAGCCGTTTCCCCAAAGCATTGAATGTGAACTCACGGTCTTATTACAATGCGGCGTTCTTGGCTGCCTCCTAGAGGCTCTGCCTGCCTTTTGAGGCAAAGTGTGGATAACGTGTTGTGTGGCAGCTTTTCTGTCGCATACTCATCTGATGCAAGCACCCGAGTTGGGGGAAATATGAAAAAGCAGCGATTGAAAGCCGTGGCTCTGACCACCGCGCTTTCTGCCGGCGCGCTAATGGGTAGCGTTGCCGTGGCAGATGAAACCCTGGAGCAAATTATCCAGGTCGGTGAGGCCAAAACCGCAATGGCCCAAGAAAGCCAGCAGCGCATTGATCGCCTGGCACAGGAAGCCGATGACCTAATGCAGCAGTTCAAGACTGTAAACAAGGAAATTGAGGGCTTGCGCACTTATAACCTTCAGCTTGAGCGGCAAATCGAAGCCCAGCAGCGCGTTCTGAAGGACCTGGATCAGTCCATTGAACAAGTGACTGTTATCGAGCGTCAGATTCAGCCGCTGGTAATGGACATGCTTGATGCGCTGGAGCAGTTTGTTGAGCTGGATATGCCCTTCCACCTGGAAGAGCGCCGCGCTCGCATCGAGATGCTGCGCGAAAACCAGGACCGCGCGGATATCTCCGTGGCGGAAAAGTTCCGCCAGGTTCTGGAAGCCTATCGCATCGAGTCCGAATACGGACGGTTCCTCGATACCTACCGCGATACCTTGGAAGTGGACGGTCAGCCGCGCGAAGTGAATATTCTGCGCGTTGGTCGGATCTCTCTGATGTATCAGACTACCGACACCGAGCAGCAAGGTGCCTGGGACAAAGAACAGGAAGCCTGGGTCCAGCTGGATGATTCCTACCGTAACCACATTCTCAAAGGTTTGCGTATTGCCCGTGACCAGGCAAGTCAGGACATCATGATGTTACCCGTTCAGGCTCCGGAGGCAGCACAATGAAGATGACGTTTTTGAAGGGCTCTCTGGTTGCCCTGGCAGCGGGTCTGCTGAGCACCAATGTCGCCCTGGCCCAAGACGCCGATAAGGCCGGTACGCTCGATGAGCTGCTGGAAATGGTTCGCGAGTCTCGTGTGAACGAGTCTCAGGAGCACCGTCAGCGCGAAGCGCGCTTCCGTCAGGAGCGCAACCAGCAGCAACAACTGCTGGAAGAGGCTCGCAACCTGCGCGTGCAGGAAGAGCAGCGCTCCGAAACTTTGGAAGCTCGCTACGACGAACAAGAGCTGGAAGTAGATGCCAAGCGCTCTCAGTTGAACGAGCGTCTGGGTTCTCTACGTGAGTTGTTCGGCCACCTGACCTCTACCGCTGGTGACCTGCGCTCCACGATTCAGACTTCCATCATCAGCGCTCAGTACCCCAACCGTGGTGAATTCCTGGCGGGCCTGATCGACAAGATGAACAGCAACACTCGTCTGCCGAGCATCGATGAAATCGAGCGCCTGTGGTACGAGCTGCAGCGTCAAATGGTCGAAAGCGGCAAGATCGTCAGCTTCAACGGCGAAGTGATCAAGCCCAACGGCGACAAGATGGAACAGGAAGTGGTCCGTATCGGTTCCTACAACCTGGTTTCCGAAGGCAAGTACCTGGCTTTCATTCCCGATGGTGCCAAGATGGAGCAACTGGCTCGCCAGCCCTCCGGCAACATCCAGGAGTCCGCGGCCAATCTGCAAGCAGCCGAATCCGGCCTGGTGCGCGTAGGCATCGACCCGACTGGCCCGACCGGCGGCTCTCTGCTGACTGCGCTGATCGACAGCCCCACTTGGGGTGAGCGTTGGCACCAGGGCGGCGGTGTTGGGTACGTGATCACCGCGGTGGGTGTGTTCGCCTTCCTGTTGGGTATCTGGCGCATCATCGTTCTGACTCTGGTTAACGCCAAGGTAAGCTCTCAGTTGAAGTCCAGCACTCCGAGCGAGAACAACCCGCTGGGTCGTGTATTGAAAGTAGCTGATGACAACAAAGGCGTTGATCCCGAGACTCTGGAACTGAAGCTTGAAGAAGCCGTTCTGAAAGAGCGTCCGAAGATCGAAAGCGGTCTGTCCTTGCTGAAGATCATCGCCGCCGTTGCGCCGCTGATGGGTCTGCTGGGTACCGTGGTCGGTATGATTCTGACCTTCCAGGCCATCACCATCTTCGGTGCGGGTGATCCCAAAAACATGGCCGGCGGTATCTCCTCCGCGTTGATCACCACGGTATTGGGTCTGGTCGTAGCGATCCCCACGGTTCTGCTGCATACCCTCGTCAATGGCCGCGCCAAGCGTATCATCCACATCCTGGATGAACAGACCACCGGTATTGTGGCCGAAAACGCTGAGCGCAAGTAGGAGATAAACCATGTTGGCAATAATGGAAGCGTTTGCAGCCATTAAAGCCTTTTTGGATCAGGGTGGCTTTGTGCTAGTGCTCATCGCCATCCTCACCTTCTTGATGTGGACCCTCATCTTTGAGCGGTTCTGGTACTTCAAGGGGGGTCTGAAAAGCGATGTCCAGGCGGCGCTGGATCAGTGGGAAAGCCGCAGTGAGCGCAAGTCCTGGAATGCCCGTCAAATCCGTGAGGCAATGATTTCTCGCATTTCCGAGAAGATCAACACCAACATGGATATGATCGCGACCATGGTGAGCCTGTGTCCGTTGCTGGGTCTTCTCGGCACGGTCACTGGGATGATCGAGGTGTTTAACGTACTCGCAATGACCGGCGGCGGCGATGCCAAACAGATGGCTGGCGGCGTGGCCAAAGCGACGATTCCAACCATGGCAGGCATGGTGGCAGCCCTTTCGGGTCTGTTTGCCAATACCTACCTGGAGCGGATTGCCGAGCGCGAAAATCACCTGTTTGCCGATCACCTGACGATGGATCACTAAGGCCGACACCCAGTTTTAACCGGTATTTAAGAGATATCCCATGAGCAGGAACAATCAGAAAGCCGAAGAAGAAGCCCAGGCCATTGACTTGACGCCCATGCTCGATGTGGTGTTCATCATGCTGATCTTCTTCATCGTGACTGCTACATTTATTAAAGAGACGGGGATTGAAGTTACTCGACCTGAAGCGACCATGGCCGATCCCAAGGAAGAAGCCGCGATTCTGATTGGCGTTAATGAAAATAACGAAATCTGGATCGATAAGAAGCAGGTGGACAAGCGTGGTGTCCGGGCGCAGATCGAGCGTTTGCAGGCCGAAAACCCGAATGGGACAGTGGTTATCCAGGCGGATCAGGGAGCGGACATGGAATTTGTCATCTCCATCACTGAGTCTGCGCGCGAACTGGGCATTACCAACGTCGCTGTCTCCACTGAAGAGAACTAGGCTGCTATGAATTTTGCAAGAGTAGGTATTGCAGGGGCACTGTCGGTCGTTATAACGGTTGCCCTGTTGTTTTTGATGCAATCTCTGATCAACGCCGACCTTGGTCAGGACGATGAGCCCGAAGACCGCAAAATCGCCGATATTCGCATGCCGGATACGGAGATTGAGACGCAGTATGAAGCGGCCAAGCCTCAAAAGCCGGAGAACCCGAACGAGCCTCCCCCGGATATTCCGGAACCGGAGTTCGAGTCTCCGGACGTTGACGCTGGCGCTTTGAATATGGCGGCGCCGAGTATGGGGCTGGACATGAACATGGGCACCGGTGGCAACTTCTCCGGCGACGGCGAGTATATGCCGATCGTCGCGGTGGCTCCCGAGTACCCGCGTCGTGCCGCCTCCCGGGGTATTGAAGGCTTTGTAACGGTGCAGTTTACCGTGACCCCCAGTGGGGCCACCCGTGACGTTAAAGTCGTTAACGCAGTGGATACTGAGGGTAACGAAACCAGCATCTTCAATCGCTCGGCGATTCGTGCGGCGGAGCGGTTTAAGTTCCGTCCTCGCGTGGTGGATGGCGAGCCGGTGGAAGTAGCCGGTGTGAGCTATCGTTTCGTCTTCGAGCTGCAGGATGACTAGGTTGGGGGTTAAGACAGTGAATAAAGTGAAAGCAACGATTGCGGGCACTCTGAATCGCAGCCTGTTGGCCGCGGCTCTGGTCACCGCTCCCGCCGTATCCACCGTCGTCGCCGATGCGTTCGCGCCGGAAGCGGCCTGGACCTTGGGCACCGCAGCGGCTCAGGAGCTGATTCGGCCCGCGAGTGAGCCACCGGAACCCCGTCGGATTCCCGGTATCAGCCAGCGGTTGAATGAAGAACTGTCGGAAGTACAGTCCTTTATTGATCCCGAGGAAGACTCTGGTCAGGAGCCGGATCTGGGTGAGGCACTCAATCTCCTTCAGGAGATGGAGTCCAACATCAGCGAGTACAACGCGTACGAGCAGGCCCAAATTTATAACTTCCTGGCTAACGTGCACTACCAGCAAGACAATACGCTGCGTACCATTGAAGCGTTTGAAAAAGTGGTGGCACGTTCTCCCCAGATTCCGACCGGCATGGAAACAGGTACTTGGCAGGTGCTGGGCAAACTGCACATGCAGGAAGAGAACTTAGATGCGGCACTGGAAGCGTTTAAAAACTGGACGAACCTGGTAACCAGTATCAACGCCGACCAGTACTACACCTTTTCGCTGCTGTTCTATCAAATGGGGCAGGAAGATCGGGCGTTGGCGCACGTGAACAAGGCGGTCAGCATGACCGAGGCCGAAGGAAAGGTTCCCGACGAAAACTGGTTCGCCATGCAGCGTTTGCTGTACTTCGAGCGGGAAGACTATCAGGCCACGGCCAATGTATTGGAGAAGATGGTTAAGCACTATCCGAAAGTCTCCACCTGGCGTCAGCTGTCTGACATGTACAGCTTACTGGAGCGCTTCGACGATCGCTTGCATACCCTGGAAGTAGTGTACCTGCTCGGTGGTCTGGATAAAGAGAACATCCTGGTTTCCATGGCTTCCTTGTACCTGGACCGCGAGGTGCCCTACAAGGCAGCCAAGGTTTTGGACAAGGGCATCTACGAAGATGAGATTATCGAGCCCACCGCTCGCAATCTGGAGCTTCTGGCCAACTCCTGGAGCCTGGCCCAGGAAACCGAAAAGGCAATGATGGAAATGGAAAAGGCCGCCGAGAAATCGGACGAAGGTGATCTGTTTGCGCGCCTGTCAGCCATCTATATGCTGAATGATCGCTACGAGGAGTCCGTTGACGCGGCCAAGGAAGCTCTGGACAAAGGCATTGACCGGCCGGACCAGGTTTACCTGAGAATGGGGACCGCTTACGTGAATTTGGAACAGTACGACAAGGCCATTGAGGTTTTGAAAGAGGCTGCCAAAGATAAGCGTAGTGAAGAAGCGGCGAAGCAGTGGATTAAATACTCCGAAGGCGAGAAGAAGCGCGAAGAGGAACTGCGTCGCCAGGAAGAGCGCTACCAGGAACGTAAGAAAAAGTGGGAAGAGGAAGACGGACTGTCGCTGCCAGGCGGCCCGGCCTAATTCACTCTCTTGTGTTCGCAAAAAAGCCGGCTGTTGCCGGCTTTTTTGTGTGTGTTTTAGCGAGGCGTCCTTGCCGCTCTTTGTTAATCCAATTGGCTTAGATCCCGCACCGCGCCTTTGTCGGCACTGGTGGCGAGCTTGGCATAGGCCTTAAGCGCGGTACTGACGCGGCGGGTGCGTGCTTTTTTCGGCTTCCAGGCATTTTCGCCCAGAGCTTCCATGGCTTGTCGACGCTCGCTTAGCGCCGCGTCGGTCAGGTTCACGTTGATTGAGCGGTTGGGGATATCGATCCGGATGATGTCTCCGGTCTCAACCAAACCGATAGCGCCCCCGGCGGCGGCTTCCGGTGAGGCATGCCCGATGGACAGGCCCGAGGTGCCGCCGGAGAAGCGGCCGTCAGTGAGCAGAGCGCAGGACTGGCCGAGCCCCTTGGACTTCAGGTAACTGGTGGGGTAAAGCATCTCCTGCATACCGGGCCCGCCCCGCGGGCCTTCGTAGCGGACAATAACGACTTCTCCGGCTTTCACCACACCCTCAAGGATAGCGGCGACGGCATCGTCCTGGCTCTCCACCACTCGTGCCGGGCCCTCGAACACCCAGCAGCTTTCATCCACCCCGGAGGTTTTCACCACGCAGCCATCCAGCGCGATATTGCCTTTCAATACGGCCAAGCCGCCTTCGCGGGTGTAAGCATGCTCCAGTGAGCGAATGCACCCCTGGGCACGGTCCGAGTCGAGGCTGGGCCAGCGAGTGGCCTGACTGAACGCCTGCTGGGTGGGAATGCCCGCCGGGCCAGCTCTGAAAAAGGTGCGCACCTCTTCCGAGTCTGTAGTAACTAGGTCCCAGTGGTCCAGCGCCTTTTGGAAGGTATCGCTGTGAACCGTAGGCAGCTCATTGTGAAAGAGCCCCGCCCGGTTCAGCTCTGCCAGGATGCTCATTACCCCGCCAGCGCGATGCACGTCTTCGATATGATATTGCGGGGTATTTGGCGCCACCTTGCACAGCTGAGGAATTTGGCGGGAGAGGCGGTCGACGTCCACCATACTGAACTCGATTTCGCCCTCCTGCGCCGCCGCTAGCAAGTGCAGTATCGTATTGGTGGACCCTCCCATGGCGATATCCAGAGCCATGGCGTTTTCAAACGCTTTGAAGTTGGCAATAGAACGAGGCAGCATTCGCTCGTCATCCTGCTCGTAATAGCGTTTGGTAATGTCCACAATCCGCCGTGCCGCTTCCAGGAAGAGCTCTTCGCGGTCGGCGTGGGTGGCGAGCATGGTGCCGTTGCCCGGCAGGGAAAGCCCCAGGGCTTCGGTCAGGCAGTTCATGGAGTTGGCGGTAAACATGCCCGAGCAAGAGCCACAGGTGGGGCAGGCCGAGCGCTCGTATTCGGCGACGGTCTCATCGTCCACGGAGTCATCGGCGGCGATGACCATGGCATCGATCAAGTCCAGGTTGTGTTCGGCAAGCTTGGTTTTGCCCGCTTCCATGGGACCACCGGAGACAAAGACGACGGGGATGTTCAGGCGCATGGCGGCCATCAGCATCCCCGGGGTGATTTTGTCGCAGTTAGAGATGCACACCAGGGCATCGGCACAGTGGGCGTTGACCATGTATTCCACGGAGTCGGCGATAATATCGCGGGAGGGCAGGCTGTAGAGCATGCCGTCGTGGCCCATGGCGATGCCGTCATCCACGGCGATGGTGTTGAATTCTTTGGCGACGCCACCGGCTTTTTCAATTTCCCGGGCGACCAGTTGGCCCATGTCTTTGAGGTGGACATGACCGGGCACGAATTGGGTAAAGGAGTTGGCGACGGCGATAATGGGTTTGTGAAAGTCTTCGTCTTTCATCCCGGTGGCGCGCCACAGGGCGCGAGCCCCGGCCATGTTCCGGCCGGCGGTGGTAGTCTTGGAGCGATAAACGGGCATGGTCTTTCTCTATTTGGCGACGTTCGAAAAGCCGCCAATAATAGCAGAAAACCTTTTATGAGGTGTCTAGGCCGGCCTGGTTTAGTAAGGTGGGTGTATCACGTCCGGCCCGAAGTGGGGCGCACTGTTCCCGGACACGCCGTGAATACATGACGTGAAGGGATTCACTAATGCCGCGATGGCATGGATGCCATAGAGCGGCCCCTGTAGGCTCGAATCGCGAATCCCGCGCTCCACGGTCCGGGAACAGTGCACCCCACTCCGGGCCTCAGTGCCTCTCTCACCTTATTTTGGCAGGTGCGCCTTCGGCTTACCGTGCCCTAAGCGGGGATCTTGAAGAGTCAGCTATTGGCAATGAGGTCGTGTGCGGGGTCTACCAGTTCAAGACCGTGGAGCGAGGGACTCGCGATTCGAGCCCCCATGGATGGGTTTACGGCGTGTCTTGAACTGGTAGACCCCGCATACGACCGGGCGTGAAGCAAACCTCTACAGGTTCTTAATAAAAATCTTGGAATTGCGCTGATAGTTATACAGCCGCTGCTTCGCCACCGGTAAATCGCTGATCTGCGCCTGCACAAACCCCTGCTCGATAAACCAATGCGCCGTTTGCGTCGTGAGCAAAAACAACTGCTTCACCCCCTGGCGCCGGGCGATCCTTTCCATCTGACCCATCAGCGTCGCAGCCCGACCTCCTTTGCGGTAATCCGGATGCGTCACCACGCAAGCCAACTCAGCCGTTTCCCCGAAAGGATAAATCGCCGCGCAAGCAATAATGGTCCCATCCTTCTCCAGCACCTGAAAATGCCCGATTTCCGTTTCCAGTAGCTCGCGTGAGCGCCGCACCAGCGTGCCCTCATTTTCCAGCGGAGCGATAAGCTCCAAAATACCCCCGACATCATCAATGGTGGCCTGGCGCAACTGCTCATAACTGTCCGAGTGCACCATGGTGCCCATACCGTCCCGAGTAAACAGCTCGCTCAGCAAAGCCCCGTCGGTGGCATAACTGACCAACTGGGCTCGTGGCACGCCCTGTAGGCAGGAAAGGTAACAGGCGTTCAGGGCCTGGCTCAGATCGCCGCCGACCCGCTCGCCTTCGTTCTGGAGAAAGTCGCGGCACTCCTGTAGTGCCAACTGGCGAATTAAAGCGCCGGTACTGTCCGGCACCCCGTCCGCCTCGATGAAAGCCAGCAGCTTGTCGGCCTTCAGGGCGGTGGCCACGTGGGTGGCGATGTCACTGTAAGACAAGTTGAACGCCTCCCCCGTGGTGGAATACCCCAGGGGCGATAGCAAGGCAATGGCGCCGGAGTCGAGCGCTGCACTCAGCGAACGGGTGTTCACCCGGCGGACCTTGCCGGTGTGCTGCAGGTCGATTCCGTCCAGAACGCCGTGGGGCATGGCGACCACAAAATTGCCGCTAAGCACTTGCATCCGCGAGCCGTGCATGGGGGAGTTGGGCACCCCGGTGGAGAGCGCCGCTTCCATCTGGATACGGGCCTGACCGATGGCCTGGGTTACTTTCTCCAAATTGATGGCGTCGGTCACTCGCAGGTTGCGGTGAAACTGACTCTTGATGCCAGCCTCATCCAAGCGGGCATCGATTTGCGGTCGTGCCCCATGGACCACCACCAGCCGCACGCCCAGGCTACTGAGCAGGGCGATGTCGTAGATGATGTTGCCGTAATTGGCGTGCACCAGGGCCTCCCCGGGTAACATCAACACAAAGGTCTTGCCCCGGTGGGCGTTGATATAGGGGGAGGAGTGCCTGAACCATTTTACGTAGTCGTGGGTCGAGCCGCTCAAATGTTTATCCTTTCGAATCTGGGTTGATACACAGTTGCTCAATCAGTCCGGACAGTATATCCACCGAGGGGGCCAACTGCCCAATATCGATAAATTCGTCTGGCTGATGGGCCTGATTGATGGAGCCGGGACCGAGCACGAGCGTCTGCATGCCGAGCGATTGCAGGAACGGGGCCTCGGTGGCGAATGCCACCGCCTCGGCGCTCTGCCCGGTCAGGCGCTCGCAAGTACGAACCAGATCGGAGGTTTCCGGCTCCTCGAAGGGCTCGACGCCCGCGAAGAGCTCAGAGAGGACGATATCGGTACCACTGCGCTCGGCGATGGGTCGCAGGCGCCGGTCGATGGCACTACGCAGCTCATCGTTGTCCATGCCCGGGAGGGCGCGCAGGTCAAAGTGCAGTTCGCATTCGGCGCAGATCCGGTTGGGGTTATCTCCCCCATGAATACAGCCCAGGTTCATGGTGGGCAGGTCTACCGCGAACCCTGGGTTGCGATAGCGCTGCTGAAGCTCCCCCCGGAATTTCAACAACTCGCCCATGACCGAGTGCATTGCTTCCAGCGCATTGTGCCCCAACGCCGGGTTGGAGGAGTGGCCGCTTGAGCCGTGCACCCGGATCGACTCCATCATGATGCCCTTGTGCATGCGCACCGGGCGCAGCTCCGTGGGTTCGCCGATCACGGCGTAGCGCGCCTGGGGCTGACCTTGTTCAGCCAGGGCCCGGGCGCCGCTCATGCTGCTTTCCTCATCGGCGGTGGCCAGCACGATGAGGGGCTCCTTAAGGGGCCGATCGGCCAGGGCGTCAATGGCGGCCAGCACGGTGGGGAAGAAGCCCTTCATGTCGGTGGCCCCTAGGCCGTACAGCTTGCCATCCCGCTCGGTTAGCTCGAAAGGGTCGCTCTGCCAGCGGTTGTCATCATAGGGGACGGTATCGCTGTGCCCGGACAGCACCAAGCCGCCCGAGCCTGAGCCTTTGGTCGCAATCAGGTTGAACTTGTTGGGCTTTTCGGGCACCGGAAGAATTTCGGCGCTGAATCCGCGCTCTTCCAGCCAGGTGGCGAGCAGGTCCAGCACCGGTTTGTTGCCCATATCCCAATCGGGCGCGGCGCAACTGACCGAGGGTTGAGCGACCAACTGGCTGAGTTGGTCTTTATAGCGTTTGAGATCAAAAGTCATACACGGCCGAGTTTGGAAGAAGTGTACCGGAAGTGTAATACAGAGGTGGGATATGAGGTAGGGCGGATCGCTCCAACGCTTAGGAGCATGAATCCGCCGCTATCCGGCGTTCGTGTGGGAGTTTACCCAAACACGCCTTTGAAGAAGAAGAAAAACAGAATCGCCAAGCCGGCCCCGGCGGGCAGGGTAATAATCCACGACATAAAGATGGTGCCGATCACCCGCAGGTTCAGCGCGCCAATACCGCGGGCAAGGCCCACCCCGAGAACAGCGCCCACCAACGTTTGGGTCGTGGATACCGGCAAGCCGGTGCCGGAGGCTAACACCACCGTGCCTGCCGCGCCCAGTTCGGCGGCGAAGCCGCGGCTCGGAGTCAGTTCGGTGATTTTGCTGCCGATGGTGGCAATGACTTTCCAGCCATAGGTCGCCAAGCCGATGACGATGCCCGCCGCCCCGATTAGCAACACCCAGGCCGGTACGGCGGCTTCCGCGCTGACCGACTGAGTGCTAACGACACTGACGACCGCGGCCAGAGGGCCGACGGCGTTGGCCACATCGTTGGAGCCGTGGGCGAAGGCCATGGCGCAAGCGGTAAAGATCATCAGTATGCCGAATACTCGCTCCACGCTGGTAAAGCGGTTAACCGAGTCGGCCGCTTCATCCTGTTTAACGTTGCGCATCATTTGTATGCCGATCAATGCCACAACGATACCGATGGCGGCGGAGATCAATGCGCTTTCGAAAAAGTTGGGATGGAAGGCGGCGTCTTTCAGAACGTATTTAAGCCCCTTAAGCAGGGTGACCATGGAGATTAAAAAGCCCACGGCAAACATGTACAGGGGAATATAGCGTTTGGCATTGATGAAGGGATCTTCGGTATTGAGGATGAGCTTCTGTACCGAGCGGAATAGCCAGAACGATATGGTGCCGGCCAGAACGGGAGAGACCACCCAACTGGCGATAATGGCGCCTACCTTGTCCCACGACACCACGTCCACGGATATGCCTACGGCCGCGAAGCCGACAATGGCGCCCACAATGGAATGGGTGGTGGAGACCGGCCAGCCCAGAATGCTGGCGATCAAAAGCCAGGTGCCGGCCGCCAGCAGAGCGGAGAGCATGCCGAAGACCAGTAAGTCCGGGTTTTCCGCCATAACCCCCGAATCTACAATGCCCTTTCGGATCGTGGAGGTCACTTCGCCGCCGGCGAGATAGGCACCCAGAAATTCGAACACCATGGCCACGAGAATGGCCTGCTTGATTGTCAGGGCCCGAGAGCCCACCGAGGTACCCATGGCGTTGGCGACGTCATTGGCGCCAACGCCCCAGGCCATAAAGAGGCCAAAAATACAGGCGAGGATTAACAGAGTCTGGCCGTATTCAGCGATCACGGTCATGAGTTTACCCCAATCTTATTTGGATTAACGCGCGAGCAGCAGTTCGAGACGGCCGCCGACATCTTGAGCGCGGTTGGCGAGGTCACCGATCCAGTCGATGACCTTGTAGAGAAACATCACATCGACCGGAGGCAGGTCGGCCTCCAGGCTAAACAGCGTTGCGCGCATTTCCACTTCCAGCTTGTCGGTTTTGCGCTCAAGTGCGTCCAGCTCCTGAATCATGTTTTCGACGATGCCCAGTTCCCGACCGCTAAAGCCGGTTTCCAGAAGCTCGTCCAGCTCGTTGATGGCGGTGAGCGCCTGCTCGGCGGCCTTGACTGCGGCGCCGACGTACTCAAGCGTCATTTGCTGCATGCTGGCCGGGATGGTCATTTTGCGGCCCAGCATGATGCCGGCAATATCCTTGGCCTTGTTGGCAATCCGGTCCTGCATGCTCAGCAGTTCCAGCAGGTCGGTGCGGGGCACGGGAAGGAACAGGCTTTTGGGCAGGTGCAAGCGCAGTTGCTTTTTCAGGGCATCCGCCTCGCGCTCGAGCTCGGTAATGCGTTGCTGGACGCTTTCTACCTGCTCCCAGTCGTCGGCGATGACCGATTCAAAAAAGCGCTGCAGCTCGCCGGTGGCCTGGATTGCCACCGCCATATGCTCTTGCATAGGCTTGATCGGAGAGCGCCCGAATAGGTTGGAGAAAGGGTTGTTAAGAGCCATAAAGGAATATCCCCCTTGCGAAAGTGCGGGCAGTATAAAAACTTATCCCGCCCAGGTCACCCTTGATTTTGACATTTTTATGACGCAATCCCCGAAATTCGCCTCTTGCTTGGGGGTTGCCCCGCTGCGGGAGCGCCGCCCGGTGTTGTCACCCGCCAAGACACGCTACAATCGAACGGTTATCGCTCACCGAACGGGAAATACGTCATGTCCGCCACCGCCATTGCCCAGCATAGTCTCGATTTGCGTCGCCTGGTTGATGACCTGGTGAGCGACGGTCGCCTGGGCCAGGAGGACGCCAACTCGGTGCTGGGCTCGGCGCGCACCCGTGAGCAGGCCATGATGCACCCCCTGGCCTATATAGCCAGTTTGGGACTGGAGGATCGGGCGCGGCCGGGCAAAGTGCTTGAAGGAGAGGCCCTGACCGCTTGGCTGGCGGAAAAGGCCGAGCTGCCGGTTTATCACATTGACCCACTGAAGATTGATGTGCCCAAAGTGACGGACATCATGTCCTACGCTTTCGCCAAACGCCACGGCATTCTTTGTGTGGAGGTGACCCCGGAGCATGTGGTGGTTGCCTGTACCCAGCCCTTTATCACCGGGTGGGAGCCCCAGTTAGAGCATGTCGCTCGCCGAGGCGTTAAGCGAGTGTTCGCCAACCCCGCCGACATCGACCGGCACATGGTGGAATTTTACACGCTGGCCCGTTCGGTCAACCGAGCCAGCGGTGGCCCGGGGGCCAGCGGCGTGGGGAACTTTGAGCAGCTGGTGGACTTGGGCAGCTTCAGCGAGGACCCGGAAGCCAATGACCAGCACGTGGTCAAAATCGTTGACTGGCTGCTGCAATACGCCTACGACCAGCGTGCCAGTGATATTCACATTGAGCCCCGGCGCGATGTAGGGCGGGTTCGTTTCCGTATTGATGGCGTGTTGCACCCGGTTTATGAGTTGCCCGCCAATGTGGCCAACGCCGTGACCAGCCGTTTTAAGGTGCTCGCTCGGATGAACATCGCGGAGAAGCGCAAGCCACAGGATGGCCGCATCAAGACCCGGCGCAACGACGACAGTGAGGTGGAGTTGCGCCTGTCGACCCTCCCCACGGCCTTTGGCGAGAAGATGGTGTTGCGGATTTTCGATCCGGATGTGCTGCTGCGCAGTTTTGCGGATTTGGGGCTGGTGGGGGATGATTACCACCGCTGGCGTGGCATGCTGACACGTCCCAACGGTATCGTGCTGGTGACCGGGCCAACGGGGTCGGGCAAGACGACGACGCTGTATTCCTCGCTGCGTCAGATTGCCACGGAGGAGGTGAATGTCAGCACGATTGAAGACCCGATTGAAATGGTGGAAGAGCATTTCAATCAGACTCAGGTCCATCACAAGATTGGGTTGGATTTCGCCGCCGGCATTCGCACGCTGATGCGTCAGGACCCGGACATTATTATGGTGGGGGAGATCCGCGATCTGGAAACCGCGCAGATGGCGGTGCAGGCGGCGCTGACGGGCCATTTGGTGCTGTCGACGGTGCATACGAATGATGCGCCGGCGACGGTGGCGCGGTTGTTGGATCTGGGGATTCCGCCTTACTTGATTAACGCGACGTTGCTCGGGGTGATGGCGCAGCGGTTGGTGCGGACGTTGTGTCCGCACTGTAAGGAGGAGGGGCAGATCAGTTCGGAGGATTGGCAGCAGTTGGTGGTGCCGTGGAAGGTGGCGGTGCCGCAGAAGGTGTATCGGCCGGTGGGTTGTCTGGAGTGCCGCAATACGGGGTATTTGGGGCGTCAGGGGTTGTATGAGATTTTGTTGTTGACCGAGTCGGTGAAGGATCGGATTGGGCCGGATGCGAGTCTGGGGGAGTTGCGCAAGCAGGCGATGCGCGAGGGAATGCGTACGCTCCGGCTGTCGGGCGCCCAGAAGGTGGCCGCCGGTTTGACCACGGTGGAAGAAGTCATGCGCGTCGCCCCACCACCCGAAAAAGAACGCTAGCTTTTTGGAGGGTGTTGGTAGCTACCGGTCAGGGGCAGGGCATACCGTTTTAAAACCCGCCGTGAATACATCCGTGTAGGCTTCTCATCGGCATCCATGCCTCAGAGAGTTTTAAAACGGTATGCCCAGCCCCCGACCTCAGTGCCACATTCACCTTCGGTCCTGTAGGGTAGGTAAGGCGGTAGCCGCCACCTACCAAAAGGGTTCAACCAAGCACTTCAATAACATCAACACCCAAAGCCCAAATTTAAAAGAGAGCACCAATGTTCAACAAAACCCAAATCCCCACCCAACTCCAAGAAGCCACCCGCAAACGCTTCGAGGATTTCGAACAAAGCCTGGAACGTCGGGAGTTGAGCTCCCCGGAATCCGTGCTGCCGAGTTCTGTGCCCAAAGAGGACTTTAAGCGGCAGATCAACCGCGTCTTCGCGGCCAGTGAGTATGTGGCGAAAACCTGCACCACCCGGCCGCAGCTGTTGTTGGAGTTGGTGGAGTCGGGGGCGTTGTTTGAGCCGCTGGCGGATGGGTCGTTTCCGGAGTTGGTGGAGGCGGTTCAGGCGTGTGAGGACGATGCGGCGCTGGATAAAACGCTTCGCCGGGAGCGTCACCGGGCGATGGTGCGGATTATCTGGCGGGATTTGAACCGTTTGGCGCCGATGCGGGAGATCACCGATGAGCTGTCGCGTTTTGCGGAGGCGGCGATTCAGGTCACGCTGGATTGGCATTTCGAGCGAATGAAGCCCCGTTGGGGGGTGCCCAAAGGCAAGGAAAGTGGTGAGGAGCAGGCGCTCATTGTGCTCGGGATGGGTAAGCTGGGCGCGCGTGAGTTGAATGTGTCTTCGGATATCGATCTGATTTTTGCCTATCCGGAGGCGGGCCAGACCGAGGGCGGGGATCGCTCGTTGGACAATCAGGAGTTTTTCGCCCGGCTGGGACAGCGGTTGATTAAGAGCCTGGATGCGCCCAGTGCCGAGGGGTTTGTGTTTCGGGTGGATATGCGTCTTCGCCCCTACGGGCAGAGTGGGGCTTTGGTCTCCAATTTTGATGCCATGGAGGAGTATTACCAGAGTCAGGGCCGGGATTGGGAGCGTTACGCGATGATCAAGGCGCGGCCGGTGGCGGCCAGTGGACATCGGGCTCGGGCGGTATCGGCGGAATTGATGGAGCTGCTCAAGCCGTTTACCTATCGTCAGTACATCGATTTCAGCGTGATTGAGTCCCTGCGGGCGATGAAGGGGTTGATTAGCCGGCAGGTGCAGCGGCGGGGCATGAGTGAGGATGTAAAACTCGGCGAAGGCGGTATTCGGGAGATTGAGTTTGTGGTGCAGGTCTTCCAGCTGATTCGCGGGGGGCGGGACCCGCGCTTGCGCGAGCGGCAGGTGTGCGAGTTGCTGCCGCTGCTTGAGGCCGAGAATTACCTGCCCGAGGGTAGCGGCACGGCCATGCGGGAGGCCTATGAATTTCTGCGCAACACCGAGCACGCCATTCAGGGCTATCAGGACCGCCAGACCCAGGCGCTGCCCTCGGATGAGGAAGGCCGACTACGCCTGTCCTGGGTCATGGGTTTTGACGATTGGCGGAGTTTTGAGAAAGCACTGAACGGTTATCGCGAGCGCGTCAATCAGGAGTTCCAGGACGTGATTGCCGATCCGGATGTGGAGCAGGGAGAAGATGCCGAAACCCTCCGGCCCTGGGTCTCGCTTTGGGAGGGAAGCCTAGAGGGAGACGAGGGGCAGGAGTGGCTCACCGATAAGGGTTTCGATCAGCCTGAACGGGTTCTCTCGCTGCTCAAGGACCTGCGCAACCATCGCCAAGTGGTGGCCATGCAGGCGAGCAGCCGGGACCGTTTGGATGCCTTTATGCCCCGCTTGCTCGCTATGCTGGCCGAGGGCGACGCGGTGGCGGAAACACTGACCCGGATTCAACCGCTGGTGGTCTCGGTAGTACGCCGCAGTGCCTACCTGGTGCTGTTGGTGGAAAACCCCGTCGCCCTTCAGCAACTGGTGCGTCTATGCGCGGCCAGTCCTTGGATCGCCGATGAGCTGGCCCGCTTTCCGGCGCTGCTCGATGAGCTGCTCACGCCGGAGAGCCTCTACGCCCCGCCGGATAAAGAAGCGCTGCGCGATGAGCTGCGCCGCGAGCTGTTGCGCCTGGCCTGGGACGACCTGGAAGGCCATATGGACACCCTGCGCTACTTCCGCTCCGCCCATGCCTTGCGGGTGGCGGCGAGCGAAGTCACTGGCGCGCTGCCGCTGATGAAAGTCAGCGACTATCTGACTTATATTGCGGAAGTCATCCTCGAGCACGTGCTGCAATTGGCTTGGGAGCAATTGGTGCTCCGCCACGGCCGGCCCAGTGACGCCAACGGCGAGCCGGAGGCCGCGCCCAATTTCGTTATTGTCGGCTACGGCAAGCTTGGGGGCATTGAGCTCTCCCATGGGTCGGACCTGGACTTGGTGTTCGTCCACAACGGTGACCCCGAGGGCAAGACCGATGGGGAAAAGCCGCTGGAGAACAACCTCTTTTACACCCGTTTGGGGCAGCGCATCATCCACATTCTGAATACCCGCATGCCCTCGGGCACCCTGTACGAGATCGATATGCGGCTGCGCCCCAATGGCGAAGCCGGCATGTTGGTGAACTCGCTGGGCGCCTTCGAGAAGTACCAGCGCAACGACGCCTGGACCTGGGAGCACCAGGCCTTGGTGCGTGCCCGCGTCGTGGCCGGTGATCAAACCCTGGCAGAAGGCTTTGAACGGGTGCGGCGGGATATTCTTTGCCAGCACCGGGATGCCGACGCTTTGCGGGAAGAGGTGCTCAAAATGCGGGAGAAAATGCGCGAACACCTCGGAACCAAGCCTTCAGCGAGCGATAACGGGGCGGTATTTCACCTTAAGCAGGACGTCGGAGGTATCGTCGATATTGAATTTATGGTTCAATATGCGGTTTTAGCCTGGGCCGAAGATGAGCCCGCGCTCACCGAGTATACAGATAACATCCGCATTCTCGGTGCTCTGGAACAATCCGGCCGGTTGGGCGCAGAAGCCGTCGCCCAGTTGATCGACGCCTACAAGGTCTATCGGTCCACCGGCCACCGCCTCGCGCTACAGCGCCAGGAGGCAGTCTTGGAGGACGGCGAGCCCTTTGCGGAGGAGCGGCGCCGAGTAACTGGCCTGTGGCGGCATCTGCTGGAATCCCATCACTGATCGGGCGCCTTGAACGCCGACCACAGCCCCCACTGATTTTCAGCTTTTTTAGGAGTTGGCTATGTCATTTGCCGATCGCGACGGCGTTATTTGGCTGGATGGCGAACTGGTGCCCTGGCGGGATGCCAAGGTCCACGTACTGACCCACACCCTGCACTATGGCATGGGTGTCTTCGAAGGCGTTCGCGCCTATGAAAGCGGTGACCGGGGCACCTGTATTTTTCGCCTGAAAGAACACACGGACCGGCTGTTCCGCTCCGCTCATATTATGCGGATGGACCTGCCCTACAGCAAAGACGAGCTGCTGGCCGCTCAGAAGCTCGTCGTTCGGGAAAACAATCTTCAGGAAAGTTACCTGCGGCCCATGGCATTCCTCGGCTCCGAGGGCATGGGCTTGCGCGCCGACAACCTCAAAGTGCATGTCATGGTCGCCGCTTGGCACTGGCCGTCCTACATGTCGCCGGAGGCTCGGGACCTGGGCATTAAAGTGCGCACCTCCAGCTACACTCGCCACCATGTGAATATTTCCATGTGTAAGGCCAAGGCCAACGGCCACTACATTAACTCCATGTTGGCGCTGCGTGAGGCGTTGGACAGCGGTTGTGAAGAAGCGCTATTGCTGGATAACGAAGGCTATGTGGCTGAAGGCAGCGGTGAGAATATCTTCATCGTGCGCGAAGGCATTCTGTATACGCCCGAGCTGACCTCCTGCCTGGACGGTATTACCCGCGACACCCTGTTCAAGCTGGCGGCGGATGCGGGCTATGAAGTTCGGGAGAAACGGATTACCCGCGACGAGGTCTACATTGCCGACGAGGCATTTTTTACCGGCACCGCCGCGGAAGTGCTGCCTATTCGCGAGCTGGACGGTCGGGTGATTGGTGAAGGTCATCGTGGGCCCATCACCACCCAGCTGCAGTCCATGTATTTCGATGCGGTCAAGGGCAAGCTGCCTACCCATGGCGACTGGCTGGCGCCGGTGGCGGACTGAACCGTTCGCGCCCATTTGTTGGAACTGAACCAAAGTGCGTGCCCCCTGAGGGGCGGCACGCCCTCGGAGGACCCCGCACACCATGAGCGATAGAGGCACGCCGCCCTCACCGGATGACAGCCTGCGGCAGACCGATACCGCTTCTCTTAAGGTCTACCTGAGGCTGCTCGCCTACATCAAACCCTACTGGGGGCTGTTCGCCATCAGTGTGGTCGGCTTTGTGGTCTACTCCGCCTCTCAGCCGGCCATGGCTCAGTTCATGGAATACCTGCTGGACTTCATCGGCGCCGAGGATCGTGGTCCAGCGTATTTACCCGCCCTCATCATTATGGGCATTGTGCTGGTGCGCAGCGCCGGCGCCTTTCTAGGCAACTACTTCATCTCCCAGGTATCGTTTCGCATCGTGCACACGCTGCGGGTCAGCCTGTTTGATCACATGGCCCACCTGCCCGGGCAGTACTTTGACCGGCACAGCTCCGGGCATTTGATGTCGGTGATTACCTATAACGTCAACGGCGTTACCACCGCCGCCACCGATGCGCTGAAAACCCTGATTCGCGAAGGCGCCACGGTATTGGCATTGCTGAGTTACCTGTTCTACAAAGACTGGCTGCTGACTTTGCTACTGCTGATGGTGGCTCCAGTGATTGGCGCCCTGGTGGGTTACGTGGGCAAACGCCTGCGCCGGCTGAGCGCCCAAGTGCAACACAGTATGGGGGACATCACCCAGGTGTCCTCCGAGATGATTCACGGCTACCGCGTCATGCGCAGCTTCGGCGGCGAGCCCTACGAGAAACGCCGCTTCAATCAGGCCAGCTGGCGAAATTACCTGCAAAACATGAAAATCGTGTTCACCTCTTCGCTGAACACGCCCATCCTGCAAATGTTGGTGGCTTTGTCCATGGGGCTGTTGTTGTTCGTGGCCCTGACCATTATGGAGTTGGACGACCCCGGCGCCTTTGTGGCCTATTTCATCGCCGCGGGCATGGTGCTCAAGCCGCTGCGGCAATTGAGTGAAGTGGTGCCCACCATTCAAAAGGGGGTGGCCGCGGCAGACAGCATTTTCCAGCTATTGGACGAACCGCCCGAACGGGATAACGGCACTCTACGCGTCGACCGGGCCCAGGGAGGCGTATCCTTCGAGCAGGTCTACTTTAGCTACGATGAGGGCGATGACTGGGTACTCAATGACATTAACCTGGAAGTAAAGCCCGGTGAAGTCATTGCGTTGGTCGGGCGCTCGGGCAGCGGCAAGTCGACCTTGGTAAGCCTGTTGACTCGCTTTTACGACCCCGGCGCCGGTCGCATCCTGCTCGACGGTGAACCGCTGGAGCGCTACCGCCTGGATAACCTGCGCCAGCAAGTCGCGCTAGTGAACCAAAGCGTGGTGCTGTTCAACGACTCCGTTGCCGGCAATATTGCCTACGGCGCTCTTTCGGATACCGACCCGGAGAAAGTGCGCGAAGCGGCCAAAGCGGCCCACGCCCACGAGTTTATCGAGCAGTTGCCCCAGGGGTATGACACTTTGATCGGAGAAAGCGGCACCCGCCTATCCGGCGGCCAGCGCCAGCGCTTGGCCATTGCTCGAGCCATCTTGAAAAACGCGCCCATTCTGATTCTGGACGAGGCCACCTCGGCCCTGGACACCGAGTCCGAACGTCACATTCAAGCGGCGCTGGAAGAGGTCATGAAAAACCGTACCACCTTTGTGATCGCCCACCGGCTCTCCACCATCGAGCGGGCGGACCGCATTGTGGTGATGGGCGAAGGCAGGGTTCTAGAAGTCGGCAGCCACAAAGAACTCCTCGCCTCCGGCGGCCAATACGCCCGCCTGCACTCCATGCAGTTCCGCGACGAGGGCTAAAACGTCGGTCTCATTCGCTTGGGGAGGTGTAGGGTGCGGTAAGCGAAGCGCTCCCACCGTTTATGGTAAATGCGAATGACAAAGGGCCTGCGCTTACCGCAGGGAATGTTTCATTTTATACCTTCCTGCAATCACTCTTCCGGCGGAAACTGCTCCAACAACTTCCGCATAACCTCCCTCAACTGCGCCTCCCGCGCTAATTCAAAGTCCTTCAACGCAATCCCGCTGGCGCTACCGCGCCAAATCAGTTCGTTGGTTTGGGCGTTGGTAATATCGACGACTATCACGCCTTCCCGTCGGCCTTCGCCGTCGAGGTTTTTGCTACCCCCGACTCCGATGCTGCCGTGGCTCCCCACGGGCAGGCCGATGGAGAGGCCGAGGGATTTTCCTCCGCCGGTGGCGAGGCGGGTGGAGCCGGTGATGTCGATGTAGAGCTGGGGGGCCTCGGGGGCGAGTTGGTAGCCTTGGCTGGCGAGTATGTCTTGGGCAATGGTTTCGAGCCGCCGGTAGTCGACGCCTTCAATCTGTGAACTGCCACCTCGGAATTCGTAGTAGGTCCACCCGGGATCAAATTTGGTTCCGGGTTTGTAATCCTGCTCAATATTGGGACCGGCGCAGGCTGTGATAAGTACAAGGGCTCCAAATGCGGTTATATATTTCAATATGTGTCTCATTAGTAAAACCCTAGTTATCGGAGAATTGAGAAGTATCTGAAACTCCGGCGGCTACGGGTAACACCCATTGGAGACCCGCCGTGAACCCATCCATGGGGGCTTCTCATCGGCATCCATGCCTCAGAGAGTCTCCAATGGGTGTTACCCGCATCCGCCTAAGTGCCACAGAAAGGCTTCGGTGTATTTGGGCGTAGGGTACGGTAAGCGAAGCGCCACCTACCAAATAGCCGTAGGGCGGATAAGCTGTAAGCGCATCCGCCATTCCCGAACGTGCATTTAGGTGGATGACGGCCCCTATGTTTATGGCGGATGCGGCTTCGCCTTATTCGCCCTACAGTCGATCTTGGCACTGAGGTGTCTGTGGGAGCATACCCTTCATAGACTCTCTGACGCCTACATGGATGTAGGTGCTAGAGCGACGCAGGAGCCAAAGCCGCGGCATGGATGCCGATGAGAAGCCTACAGGGATGTATTTACGGCGGGTCTATGAAGGGTATGCTCCCACAGACACCGGACCCTAAAGCCACTCAAAAAGCTCACATCAACCGAACAACCTGCGTATCCGGATCCCGCGATTTGCCTTGCTCGTGCAGAGCGTCAAGATACTCCTGCCAATGCTTATCTTCATTGACACACAAATCGTGTAAATAATCCCAAGTGTAGATGCCCGAGTCGTGGCCGTCATCAAATAGGAGTTTGAGGGCGTAGTTGCCGGCGGCTTCGATGTGGTCGATGGAGACGTAGCGTTTGCCGGAGGGGAGGGTGCCGGAGTCTGAGCCGTGGCCGCGGACTTCGGCGCTGGGGGAGACTACGCGCAGGTACTCTGCGTCCAGGCGATAGCTCTGGTCACCGTAGGTCAGCTCAAGCTGGCGGGATTTTTTGTGGAGCAGTATCTTGTCGGGGACCATGGTGGACTCCTTGAGTGGGTGCCACTAGAGCCGGTTCGGTTTGCGGTGTACTGTTGCAAGACACGCTGCAAGTACATCCCTGTAGCTCGAGAGCGCGAGTCCCTCGGCTCACGGTCTTGCAACAGTACACCGCAAACCGATCCTGTTTAGGTGTGTGCTGAAAGCTTACTACAGAATATACCGGCTCAGATCTTCATCCTTCGCCAGCTCACCCAGGTGCTCTTCAACATAAGCCGCATCCACTTCCACGTTGGTCTGCTTGCTGCCGGCGTCAAAGGAGACGTCTTCCAGCAGGCGTTCCAGTAGGGTGTGCAGACGGCGAGCGCCGATGTTTTCGGTGCTTTCGTTCACTTCAAAGGCGGTTTCCGCAAGCCGACGGATGCCGTCGGGTTTGAACATGACTTCGACGCCTTCGGTCTTGAGCAGCGCTTGGTGCTGTTCGGTCAGTGAGGCGCTGGGTTCGGTCAGGATGCGTTCGAAGTCGTCCGGGGTCAGGGCGCTCAGTTCGACTCGGATGGGCAGGCGGCCCTGTAGTTCCGGAATTAGGTCTGAGGGCTTGCTCAGGTGAAAGGCGCCGGAGGAGATGAACAGGATGTGGTCGGTTTTGATCATCCCGTGTTTGGTGCTCACGGTACAGCCTTCGATCAGGGGCAGCAGGTCGCGCTGCACGCCTTCGCGGGAGACGTCGGCGCCGCCGGTTTCGCCTTTTTTGGCGACTTTGTCGATTTCGTCGAGGAAGACAATGCCGTTTTGCTCGGCGGCTTTGATGGCCTCGGCTTTGACTTCTTCCTCGTTGATTAGGCCGGCGGCTTCTTCGTCCTGAAGTTGTTTGAAGGCCTGCTTGACGGTCATTTTGGTGGCTTTCTTTTTGTCCTTGGACAGGGAAGAAAACATGTTTTGCAGCTGGCTGGTCATGTCTTCCATGCCGGGTGGTGCCATGATTTCCACGCCCGCCGGGTGGCTGGAGACTTCGATTTCAACTTCCTTGTCATCGAGCTCGCCTTCGCGCAATTTTTTGCGGAAGATTTGGCGGGTGTTGGAGTCGCCGGTGTTTTCGGTATCGCCACCGCGAGCGGGGGGCAGTAGTACGTCCAGAATGCGTTCTTCGGCCGCTTCGGCGGCGCGGTGCTGGACGGTTTTCATGGCCAGTTCGCGGTGCATTTTGATGGAGATGTCCACCAGATCCCGGATTATGGACTCCACATCGCGGCCGACGTACCCGACTTCGGTGAACTTGGTCGCTTCAATCTTGATGAAGGGCGCGTGGGCCAGTTTGGCCAGGCGGCGGGCAATTTCGGTTTTGCCCACGCCGGTGGGGCCGATCATCAGGATGTTTTTGGGGGTGATTTCCGCGCGCAGGTTTTCGTCCACCTGCATGCGGCGCCAGCGGTTGCGCAGGGCGATGGCCACGGCGCGCTTGGCTTCGTTCTGGCCGATGATGTGTTTGTCCAGCTCGTGGACAATTTCCCGTGGGGTCATGTCAGACATAGCTAACTCGTTGGTCCTTTAGGCCGTCGAACCTCAGTACTCGAGGGTTTCGATGGTCTGGTTGTGGTTGGTGTAGATGCAGACGTCGCCGGCGATGGTCAGCCCTTTTTCGACGATTTGTTTGGCATCCAGTTCGGTATTGTCCAGTAGGGCGCGCGCGGCCGATTGGGCGAAGGCGCCGCCGGAGCCGATGGCGATCAGGTCGTCTTCGGGCTGAATGACATCGCCGTTGCCGGTGATGATCAGCGAGGCCTCGGCGTTGGCCACGGCCAGCAGTGCTTCCAGGCGGCGCAGGGACCGCTCGGTGCGCCAGTCTTTGGCCAGCTCCACGGCGGCGCGGGTTAGTTGCCCGTTGTGGGCCTCAAGCTTTGCCTCGAAGCGTTCGAATAGGGTAAAGGCGTCGGCGGTACCGCCGGCGAACCCGGCGATCACCTGGTCTTTGTACAGGCGCCGGACTTTGCGGGCGTTGCCTTTCATAATGGTGTTGCCCAGGGACACCTGACCGTCGCCGCCGATGGCGACTTGGCCGTTACGGCGCACGGAGAGAATGGTGGTACCTCGGTATTGTTCCACAAGCCGTCCTTAATCAAACCAATGTGTGATGTGGTGAATGGCTGAAGTGGGGGCAAGGCGAAGGGATTTCAAGCAGCGGCGAGGCCGCCGCTTTGCCGCGGGGGGTCAGTCGTCGCGCTTACGTTTGAGAACCAGGGCGTGGTAGTCGTTGGAAACGAGCGTTGAGCGGGCGCTGGCAAGGCGTGATTGGTTGCTGAATGGCCCCACTAGGACTCGGTGCCAGACTTCGTTGTTGTTTAGGGTCACTTGCTCGGTGTAGGCGTCGAGGTTGAGCAATAGTAGTTGGGCGCGGAGGCTGTCGGCTTCCGAGGATTTGCGGAAGGAGCCGACTTGGAGGATGAATTCATCGATGCTGGCTTGCTGTTCGCCGCCGTTGTTGGCCTGGCTTTCGGCCGGTTCGGTGGCGGGTACGATGACTTCGCTTTCGCGCAGCAGTTTGTAGAAGTCGAAGCGAGGTTTGGGGGTGTCTTGTTTTTCGGGTTTGGGTTCTTCCGCGACTTTGGGGGCGGGTTCGGGCGCGGTTTGTTGGGGCTGTTCGGGAACGTTGACGTCGGTCAGGCGCGCGAGGAATACGATGAAGCCGCCGAGCACGAGGCCGGTGAATAGCCATACCCAGCCGGGCACTTGGCTTTTGGGGCGGTTGCGCCGGGGGGCGGGGCGGCTTTTCTTGGCGTAATCTCGGGTCATGATGGTGTGGGGCCTGACGTGTTAGAGCGCGAGCAATTGTACTCACCACCGGTCGATGGTGCCAGTCTCAAAGGCTTTTGCTGTTCGGATGTTTTAAACGTCAGTGCGTCAAGTCCGGCCGGAGGAGGGGTAGACCACTCGGAGACCCGCCGTGAAGCTAGTGGGAGCATCGCGTCCGGCCCGCCGTGGGGTATACCGGTTGTAGACCCGCCGTGAACCCATCCCTGGGGGCTTCTCATCGGCATCCATGCCGCGGCTTTGGCTCCTGCGTCGCTCTAGCACCTACATCCATGTAGGCGTCAGAGAGTCTACAACCGGTATACCCCACGTCGGGCCTCAGTGCTAATAGAGCCCATGGAGGAAGGTTGCTATCTCAAAACAATTGTCCGTTGGCGCCAGCGGAGGGGGAATAGGGCTCTCCGAGACCGTTACCCGCCTGGACGGCGGGTAATCGAGCCCCCAGGGATGGGTTTACGGCGTGTCTCGGAGAGCCCTATTCCCCCGCAGCGCTTCAATGCGAAGTGTATTGGTTCACTGCCAAAAAGCTTGAGTGATTGTGATCAACTCATATCCTGCGGATCCACATCCACCGACCAGCGGGCTCGCTTCGCCAGGGGGTGTTGCTCCAATTCGAGTGTCAGACGACTCAGCAGCGAATGCAGCGCCTTTCGGTTGGCGGCATTCAACTGGAGTTGGTAGCGGTATCGGTCCCCCCGCTTCTCCAGCATGGCCGGTAGCGGCCCCAGGTAACCCAATTCGTGATTCGGGGGATGCAGCTTCTCCGCTATCGCCCGTGCTTGCTTGAGGAATGCCACCGCATTCTCCGGGCGTTTGGACTCCGCCCGCAGCAGCGCCATCTGACGGAAAGGTGGCAGCCCCGTCAGTCGTCGTTCGCTCAGGATCAGCTCCGCGAAATCGTGATAGCCCCGCTCCACTAGCGTGCGGATCAGCGGATGCTCCACGTGGTGGCTCTGAATAATCACCTGCCCCGGCTTCTCTGCCCGGCCCGCCCGGCCGGCGACCTGAAGCAAGAGTTGGCCCATTTTTTCCGGGCCGCGGAAGTCCGTGCTGAACAATCCCGCGTCGGCGTCGAGAATGACGACGAGGGTGACGTCGGCGAAGTGATGGCCTTTGGCTAACATCTGGGTGCCCACCAGGATGCAGGGGTCGCCCCTGTGAACTTCGTCGATCAGGTCCCGAAAGGCGTGTTTCTGTCGGGTGGAGTCCCGGTCCACCCGCAGGACTCGTGTGTCGGGGAAGTAGCGTTGGAGTGCTTCTTCGCTGCGCTCGGTGCCCTGGCCCACCGGTTGCAGACGGGTGCTTTGGCAGGACGGGCAGTGGCGGGGCACGGCGCGCTGGTGGTCGCAGTGGTGGCAGTGCAGGTGGCGCGGGGTCTGGTGCATGGTCAGGCGGGTGTCGCAGTGACCGCATTCGGCGAGCCAGCCGCATTCGGTGCACTCCAGGGTGGGGGCGTAGCCCCGGCGGTTTAGAAACACCAGGACTTGGTTGCCATCCTCGAGGGTGGTGCGGATCTGGTTTAACGTCTGCTCGCTGAGGCCTTCTTCCAGCGGTCGGCGGCGGATGTCCTGCAGCAGAATCTCGGGCGGGCGAGCGTTGCCGGCGCGGTGGGTCAGGCGCAGATACTGGTAGCGCCCGGTACGGGCGTTGTGCAGGCTTTCCAGAGCGGGGGTGGCGCTGCCCAGTACCAGGGGGATGCCCATCCGCTTGGCGCGCAGGGCGGCCAGGTCCCGGGCGGAATAACGAAAGCCGTCCTGTTGTTTGAAGGAGCTGTCGTGTTCTTCGTCGACAATAAGAATGCCGGGCTGGGCCAGGGGAGTGAAAATGGCCGAGCGGGTGCCGATCACGATTCGCGCGCGGCCGTCCCGCGCCTGGAGCCAGGCATCGAGCCGTTCCCGGTCATTCATGCCCGAGTGCATGGCCACCACCGGTTGGGCAAAGCGGCGCTGAAAACGGGCCAGGGTTTGGGGGGTCAGGCCGATTTCCGGCACCAATACCAACGCCTGGCGCCCGAGCGCCAGGGTACGGGCAATCGCTTGTAGGTAAATTTCGGTTTTGCCGCTGCCGGTGCTGCCATCCAGTAGGCTGATGGAAAAGCCGTTCTCCGGGATCTGTTCCAGCGCAACGCGCTGCTCTTCCGACAGGGTGAGGGGTGCTTCTCGCAGGATGTGGGAGGCTTCGGGGGGAGTGAGTACTTGCTCCGTCATCTCGACCAGCCCCTTCTGTTCCAGCGGCTTGAGCTGGCTGCGGTTGAAGCCCAGTACGGACAGGTCGGCTCGGTTGAGAGCACCGCGCTGTTGGAGAAGCGCCAACAGTTCCGCTTGGCGTGGGGCACGCTTCAAGGCACCTTCGGGAAGACCTTTTCCTTCTGTGGTGAGCTGCCAGTAGGGTTCGCTTCGTTCCCGGGCAGCTTCTCCCTGGCGTAATAATACCGGCAGGGCGGTGCTTAGGGCGTCGCCAATCGGGTGTTGATAGTACTCGGCGGCCCAAAGGCACAACTGCCAGAGTTCGTCCGGCAGTAGGGGCGCCTCGTCGAGCAGAGCGTCGGCGGGGCGCAACTGCTTCAATGGGAGTGAAGACTCACTTTTTGTGCGCAGTAGCAGGCCCACCAGTCGCTGGGAGCCAAAGGGGACCTTCAGGCGCTGTCCTGCACGCAGGGTCTTTGGGTCGACGCCCGCTGGTGGCAGGTAGTCAAACCGACGGCGCAGCGGCGTGGGCAGGGCGATTTCGAGAACGATAGGACTGGACATGGGCTCCCGATGTGCGGCTAGTGCAAAAAGGCGCTCAGGATACCGTACTTCGCGAGCCCCAAGGAATGATTGTGGGGGCGAGGGCCCGCGGCCGCGGCGGGGGTGCTTGTTTTGTCCGTTGTTTCTGGTATTATGCGCGGCTTCCCAAAAGCCGTACCCATTAACCGTTGTGCGGTGCTCGGCAAAACCCCGAATCGCTATTGGCGGGCGGGATAGACCGGGTGGCGGCACAAAGACGAAAGGCGTTTACCATGCAAGCGAATCTGCACCCCAAATACGAAGACGTGACTGCTACCTGCAGTTGCGGTAACACCATCAAAACCCGCTCTACGCTGGGTACCGACTTCCAGGTCGACGTGTGCTCTGAATGCCACCCCTTTTACACCGGCAAGCAGAAGATTGTTGACACCGGCGGCCGCATCGATCGCTTCAAGAAGCGCTTCGGTAGCCGTATCGCTTCCAAGTAAGGCGATGGCTTCAAAGCCCGAGCGACACAAAACGCCGAGAGTGAAAGCTCTCGGCGTTTTTGTTTGTGCCTGGCTAATGGCCGC
Source organism: Marinimicrobium locisalis (assembly GCF_039822625.1). NCBI lineage: Bacteria > Pseudomonadati > Pseudomonadota > Gammaproteobacteria > Cellvibrionales > Cellvibrionaceae > Marinimicrobium > Marinimicrobium locisalis. Next base: position 83,678 of record NZ_JBDLLG010000014.1, on the reverse strand, counting down.
GCAGGCTCTCGCTTGTGCGCTGCCCGACTCGCTTCCGCGCGAAACGGCGGTGGTTGCCGAAGTGCAGGACGGCGACAGTATTCGGCTTAAGAGCGGGCAAAGGGTACGCTTGATTGGCGTGAATGCCCCGGAGTTGGCCCGCGAAGGGCGCTCGGCCCAGCCGTTGGCGGAGGCGGCAAAGCAGGAGCTGAAGCGCCAACTGGCGCCGCTGGATGAGGTTACCCTGATCTACGACCAAGAGCGGAAAGATCACTACGGGCGAACATTGGCGCACCTTTTTACGCCCACCGGTGAGAGCGTGGAGGCGGCCTTGTTGCGCGAAGGCATGGCCTTCCATATTGCGATTCCCCCCAATACCCACTTGGCGGCGTGTCTTGCCAGGGCGGAAGCTCAGGCTCGTCGCGCCGACCGGGGTGTTTGGGGGCATGAGGGTTGGCAGCCGAAACCCGCCGCAACGCTAACTCTGGAAGATGCTGGGTTTCAGCGCCTTCGCGGAGAAGTGACCGATATCAGCGAGGCGGGTGGCTCGGTATGGCTCGAACTGAATGGCCCGTTGGTCGTGCGCGTACCCGCCGAGCTTTGGCCGACTCTGAAAACCGCCGGGGTTTTGGAAGGTCGGAGCTTGGAGGTGCGGGGCTGGGTAATTGATCGGTCGGATTCGCGGGCCGCGAAGCGTGGCTTCAAGCCGCTGCTGCTTCGCGTGCGCAGTCGGTACGACTTGTCTATTGAAAGGGAGTGAGCCCTTGGGCGGACCCACTCCTCAGGTGACGATGGCTCTCTAGAATAGCTCTTCCGGCAGCTGTTCGGCTTCTCTTGTGCTGCCGCCATTGCCGTTGCTGTCGTAAGGCGGCACTTCCTCCGCCCGGAAAATCTCGAAAATGGCATCGGGGTCGCCGGGTCGGGCGCGGCGACCATTTTCTGGATCGATACGAACGGTGACAATGCCCTCGGGCTGGGGGCGAACCCGCTCCGGCTTGTCCGAGAGTGCCGTACGCATGTAGTTGATCCAGATGGGGAGAGCGGCGCTGCCCCCATACTCGCCCCGGCCCAGCTTCTGGGAGTGGTCAAAACCCAGCCACGCCACGGTGACGATATGGGGGCTGTAGCCCGCGAACCACGCATCAATCGGGCCGTTAGTGGTGCCGGTTTTGCCCCCGATATCGGAGCGGTCCAGAACCCGGGCGCGACGGCCGGTACCCCGCGAGATCACATCCCGGAGCATGGAGTCGATGATATAAGCGGTCTGCTCGTCCAGCACTCGCGGTGCAATGGGCGGGGGGATGACCGCGTCGGCTTCATCGAGCAGCATCAACTGAGTGGGCTGGTCCAGGGGCGTTTCGGGTTCGACGGTGTCGTTTTTGTCGTCGACCTCAGACCACTGTGAAGAAGAGGCCTCCGGCGAAGGTGGTTCGGTGAATATATCGGCTACCAGGCTCTCCGGCTCCCGCTCCTCTCTGAGCTGGCGGTCGCACTCCCGGCATACGGTCAAGGGGCGTGCCTGGTGGATGGGCTCGCCTTCCACATTCTCGATTCTTTCCACGAGATAAGGCTCCACCCGGTAGCCGCCGTTGGCAAAGATAGCGTAACCGCGGGCCATTTCCAGTGGCGTGAGGGCGTGGCTGCCGAGCGCCAGTGAGAGGTTGCGCGGTAGTTTCTCGGGTTCGAAGCCAAATTGCCCAAGGGTCTCAAGCAGGGCGTCGATGCCGATGCTGCGCAGCACCCGGATGGAAACCAGGTTGCGGGAGCGATAGAGCGCCTCGCGCAGTCGGGTCGGTCCCAAAAAGGTGCCACCGTCATTTTCGGGGCGCCAGGCGCCCTCCAAACTGGCGTCTTCAATGACAATGGGCGAGTCATTGACCAGAGTGGCGGGGGTAAACCCGTTCTTCAGGGCAGCGGTGTAGACGAACGGTTTGAAACTCGAGCCGGGCTGGCGCTCCGCCTGCAGGGCCCGGTTAAAGTTGCTTTGGTGAAAATCAAAGCCACCCACCAGGGATCGCATGGCGCCATTTTCCGGATCCAGGCCCACCAGAGCAGCCTGTGCCTCGGGAATCTGGCGCAGGTGCCAGGCCCCCTCCCTCTGGTAAAGCCGGATTAGGTCGCCGACGCTGACCACGTCGCTGGCGGTCTTGGGAGCGGCCCCTCGGGCGTTTTCGTTAATGTAGCGGCGCGCCGTGGAAAGGCCTTGGTCCCAGCCCAGCTCCAGCGTCTCACCGGTGTCCAGCAGGACCTCGGCGGACTGGTCCTCGACCGCCGTCACCACGGCGGGCTCCAGGTCTCCATAGGCGGTGAGGTCGTCCAGCGCTTCAACCCAGGTGCTGAGATCTTTTGGGGGCTCTCCCCATTGGGCTTCCGGTCCGCGGTATCCATGGCGCCAGTCGTAGGTCATTAGTCCTTCTACCACGGCCATCTGGGCGGCGGCCTGGTATCGGCTGTGAATGGTGGTGTACACCTTGTAGCCGGCGGTATAAGCCTCGTCCCCGAAGCGGTCAATCGCTTCGCGCCGGGCCAATTCGGCGATATAGGGGGCGTAAAGCTCCAGTGTGGCGCCGTGGTAGCGGGCGTTGTCCGGGGTATTGACCGCGACTTCATAGGTCGCTTGGTCAATATGCCCCAGCTCCAGCATGCGCCCGAGAATCCAGTTGCGGCGGATCATGGCCCGCTCCAGGTTCGCCAGAGGGTTGTAGGCGGACGGAGCCTTCAAAACGCCCACAATCATGGCCCATTGATGCAGTTTCAGCTCGTCGGCGTCCTTCCCATAGTAGATCTGGGCGGCGGCCTGAATGCCGTAGGCACGGTTGCCGAAGAACATTTTGTTGCTGAAGAGCTCGAGAATCTCTTCTTTTGAGAGTTCGTTCTCAATCTGCAGCGCCAGGAGGATTTCGTTGAATTTACGGGAAAAGACCTGATCCCGAGAGAGGAAAAAGTCCCTCGCCAGCTGCATGGTAAGCGTGCTGCCGCCGGACTGAATGGCGCCTGTTTTCAATAATTGTGACGCAGCTCTCAAAAGTCCCCTAATGGATACGCCGGAATGGTCGTAAAATTCCGCATCTTCGGCGGATAATAACGCTTTAATGTATTGATCAGGGAGCTCTTCGAACGAGAGCGGGGTGCGACGCTGTTCACCAAACTCGCCAATTAGCTTCTCGTCGCTTGAATAAACCCTCAAAGGGGTCTGTAATTGAACTTGCCGCAGGCTTTCAACCGGGGGCAACTTGGGGCTGAGATAGAGGTATAATCCCGCCAAACCGACGAGTGAAGCGCCGGATCCGGCGACAAACAGCCAGAAAAGCAGGCTCAGATAGGACTTTTTGATAGGCATTTTTTCTATGAGAATTAATAGGTTAGCGAAATTAGCCGCGAGTGACTGCATTATACGGGCTTTTTAACTGTTTACATATGCGCAGTCTTGTTGCAGGCTTAACTTAAAGTCCTATAACATAAACTTCCTCTAAGTTACGGATATAGATAGAAAAATGGGCATTTTAAGCTTCCTGGAAAAAAGGGCGAAGCCGGTCTTGGGGTTGGACATCAGTTCAACGTCGGTCAAGCTTCTGGAGCTCAGCCGACACGGCGATCGCTACCGGGTGGAGACCTATGCCGTACGTCCGCTGCCGCCTGGTACGGTGGTGGAGAAAAACATCAACGACCCCGAGGCGGTCGCGGATGTGGTGCGCACGGTCGTCAAACAGTCCAAAACCAAGCTCAAAAGCACGGCCGTGGCTGTTGCCGGCTCCGCTGTAATTACCAAAATGATCGATATGCCCTCCGGCCTCAGTGATGATGCGATGGAAACCCAGATCTCTATAGAGGCCGATCAGTACATTCCGTTCCCTTTGGAAGAAGTCGCCATCGATTTTGAAGTTCAGGGCGAATCGCCCCGCAACCCCGACCAGGTGGAAGTGCTGCTGGCCGCCTGCCGGCGCGAGAACATCGACCTGCGTGTCAATGTCCTTCAGCTGGCCGACCTGCAGGAAGAAATCGTCGACGTCGAAGCCTACTCCATGGAGCGGGCTTTCGGTCAGATCGTCGAGCAACTGGAAGATCACGACGGCCAGGTGGTGGCGGTCATCGATATCGGCGCGACCATGACCACTCTGAGCGTCCTGGTCGACGGCCGCACCGTTTACACGCGGGAGCAGTTGTTCGGCGGGAAGCAACTGACCGAGGAAATCCAGCGCCGTTACGGCCTCTCCATGGAAGAGGCGGGGCTCGCCAAAAAGCAGGGCGGCCTGCCCGACGACTATGAATCGGAAGTGCTGGCGCCCTTTAAAGAGGCGGTAGTGCAGCAGGTGACCCGTTCACTCCAGTTCTTCTTCTCAGCCAGCCAGTACAACGATGTAGACTATATTGTCCTGGCCGGAGGGGTGGCTTCAATGGAAGGCCTGGTGGGCCTCATTGAGGAAAAACTGGGGACCCAGACACTGGTGGCCAACCCCTTTGCCAATATGTCCGTCTCCTCCAAGGTGAATGCCGTGGCCCTGGCCAATGACGCGCCTTCGCTGATGATTGCGGCGGGCCTGGCGATGAGGAGCTTCGACTAATGGCAAGAATTAACCTACTCCCCTGGCGCGAAGCCTATCGCGAGGAAAAGAAGAAAGAATTTATCGGGGTTCTGGTCTTTGTGGTAGTGGTGGCCTGTCTGATTGGCTATCTCTGGGTCTCCACGGTCCAGTCCTCCATTGCCGACCAAAATGAGCGCAACCGGCTGCTAAAGACCGAAATCGCCGCGCTGGAAGCCGCCGTTCAGGAAATTCGCGAGCTGCGCGAGAAACGTGAAGAGCTGCTGGCGCGGATGCGGGTTATTCAGGACCTTGAAGGTACTCGCCCGGTGATTGTCCGCTATTTCGACGATATGGTTCGTGCCATTCCCGACGGCGTTTACCTCACCCGGATGCAACGTACCGGGGAAGTGATACAGCTGGAGGGGATCGCGGAGTCGAACAACCGGGTCTCGAGCTTTATGCGCAACCTGGATGAGTCCGATTGGTTCGCCGCGCCCAACCTGAGCTCGGTTACCGCTGCCCCCGAACAGGGCGAACAGGCTAACGCCTTTAGAATGTCGGTTCGCACCTCGGCTCCGGCCGAAGACGGTGATGCCGAGGGCGACGAGGGAGGTAACTGATCATGGCGTTTTCCGATACCTTGGAACAGCTGAAAAACTTTGATGTAAATGACATCGATGTGGATCGGATGGGCGTCTGGCCGCTCCCCGGGAAAGTCTTTGTCTGCACGCTACTTGTGGTTCTGGTGTTCGTCGCGACCTACTATGTGTGGGTTAAGGACTTAAACCAACAGTTGGAGCGTGCCGTCGCAGAGGAATCCAGCCTGCGCCAGACCTTTGAAACAAAGAGCTTCCAGGCGGCGAACCTGGAGGAGTACCGCGCTCAAATGGTGGAGATGGAGAAGTCCTTCGGCGCGCTGCTCTCCCGCCTGCCCAGTGACACCGAAGTGCCGGGCCTGTTGGAAGACATAGACGCTCGCGGCTCCGAGAGCGGGCTTGAGATTAACAGTGTTGTGCTCGAGTCAGAGCAGGAGGCGGAATTTTACGTTGAGTTGCCCATCAGTATTGATGTGGAGGGTGGCTATCACGATATGGGGACGTTCGTCAGTGGGGTTGCCGGCATGCCGCGCATCGTCACATTGCATGATTTCACGATTACTCGAAGTGATGACATCGGGCCGCTGAATATGCAGATCGACGCTAAAACCTATCGCTATAAGTCACAGGATGAGTAGTGATGAACAGAATTATAAACCGCATTAGTTTAAGCTTGAGCGTCGTGCTGTTAACCGCCTGTGGTGGCGGGGCGAACAATGGTGACCTGCAGGAATATATCCAGCGCACCAAAAATAAGCCCGCCGGTCAGGTCGAGCCGCTCCCGGCCTTTCAGCCCTACCGCTCGTTTTCCTATAGCGCCATGACGATGCGCAGTCCTTTTGAGCCGCCGGTTCAGGAAGAGCAGCGCCGCGCTCAGTTGAGTGGAAAACAAGTCGAACCTGACTTGAATCGCCAGAAAGAATACCTGGAAAGGTTCAATATTGCGTCTCTCACCATGGTGGGGACTTTGACCAAAAATGGGCAGCTCTGGGCGTTGATTGATGACGGCCAGGGCGGTGTTCACGCGGTCACGGAAGGGAATTATTTGGGTAAGAATCATGGACGTATAGTGTCGGCCTCGCCGACGCAGCTTCAGATTTTGGAAATTGTTGCCGATGGGGCCAACGGCTGGGTTGAGCGTCCCAGAATTATTGAACTACAAGAAACGGAATAGGCCATCATCATGCGAGCACTGTGCTTATTGGGGTTAACCATGCGAAATCTAGCCTTGTTTTTGGTCTGTCTGGCGCCTGCCCTCGGGTGGTCTCAGTCACTCAATGACATTCAATTCTCTGAGCTGCCGGGCGAGCGCTTTGAAGTGCGAATGGCCTTTGATGGCGAGCCCCCACGGCCGGAGGGGTATACCATCGAGCAGCCGGCGCGCATCGTGATGGACTTTCCCGATGTGCAAAGCTCTCTGGAGCAGCGGCGCTTCCCGCTTTCCTTTGAGAATAGCTCAAGTGCTCTGGTGCTAAGCTCTCAGGGCCGGACACGACTGATTCTCAACCTTTCAGAGCTGACGACCTACAACGCTCGCGTAGAGGGCAATCAGTATATTCTGGAAGTAGGCGCGGCCCAAGGCGGCTACGTCACCCAGGCCGCTCAGGGCGACGAGCGTGACGAAGTGGTGGACACAGGCTCTGAGCGCCAACCTCGTAAGGCCAGTAGGCCCCAGGTAACCGATATCGATTTCCGTCGCGGCGAAGAAGGTGAGGGCCGCATTGTTCTTCAGTTGTCCGATGACAACATTAGTTCCGATATTGTTGAGACCGGTAAGGGCGTGGATCTGGAAATTCAGGGCGTTTTCCTGCCCGAAGAGTTGCGCCGCCGTTTGGATGTGACCGACTTCGCTACGCCGGTGACCATGGTCACCGCGCAGACCAAAGGCTCCGACACCGTTATCAAGGTCGCCGCGAGCGGTGATTATGACTACATGGCCTACCAGGCGGACAACGAATACGTGATCAGCGTGAAGCCCCTGACCGAGCAGGAAATTGAAGCCCGGGAGCAGGAGTTCAACTACACGGGCGAGAAATTGTCCCTGAACTTCCAAGATATTGAAGTGCGCAGCGTACTTCAGATCATCGCCGATTTTACCGACCTGAATCTGGTGGCCAGCGACACCGTTCAGGGCCGCATTACGCTTCGTCTCGACAGCGTGCCCTGGGACCAGGCTCTGGATCTGGTACTAAAAACCAAGGGTCTGGACAAGCGACTGAACGGCAATGTGTTGATGGTCGCACCGGCGGCGGAGATCGCCGAGCGGGAACGTCAGGAGTTGAGTGCTCGCAAGCAGTTGGAAGAGCTGGCGCCCCTGCGTACGGAATACATTCGGGTTCGCTATGCCAATGCCCGGGAAATGTTTGAGCTCTTTCGGGGTGAAGAAGGTTCCGGCGGTGGAGGAGGAAGCATGGCCGGCGGTGAAGGTGGCAACCGGACGACGGGCAGCGTCCTGTCTCAGCGCGGCGACGCGATTGTTGACGAGCGTACCAACTCCATCATTATTACTGATACCGCGGATCGCATTGAAGCGTTTAAGCGGCTGGTTGATCAAATTGATATCCCCATTCGCCAGGTTATGATCGAAGCGCGCCTGGTTATCGCCAACACCGATTTCCGTCGCGAGATGGGCGTTCGCTGGGGCGGCGTGGGCTTTAACCGTTCGTCAGATGCCTTGGTGGAAGTCGCCGGTTCAACGTCAGGTTTGGATTCGGCACCGGGCTCCCCCGCCGAGTGGCTCACCGGCAATGGCTCTCTGGACCTGAACGAGAACCATATGGTAGATCTCGGGGTGGATAACCCGGCAGGTAGCTTCGCGTTCAGCATTCTGTCGGATAGCGCCTTTATCGATATGGAACTGTCCGCGCTGGAAAGTAATGGCGATGCGGAAATTGTATCCCAGCCGAAAGTAATTACCGGGGATAAGCAGCAGGCCACCATCATGTCCGGTACCGAGATTCCCTACCAGGAAGCCTCGGCCAGTGGCGCCACTACTACCTCCTTTAAGGAGGCGGTACTGAAGCTGGACGTGACGCCGCAGATTACCCCTGATAACCGCATTATTATGGACTTGGTGATCAACCAGGACTCTGTGGGGGCCTTGAACGTGGGCTCAGGCATTCCCAGCATTGATGTTACCGAGGTGATGACCAAGGTTCTTGTACAGAATGGCCAAACCGTGGTGCTTGGCGGGATCTTCACGGTAGAGCAGGTCGAAGGCGTGGATAAAGTACCATTCCTGGGGGATATCCCCGGCCTGGGCAAATTATTCCGTCGAGACGTGGTTGCTCAGGAGAAGCGGGAGCTGCTGGTATTCATTACCCCGAAGATTATGGCGGATACCCTGACCGAATAAGCCATGGATAAAAATGTATTTCTGGTCGGCCCCATGGGAGCCGGCAAATCGACCATCGGCCGCCTTTTGGCGGCCGAGTTGAAGGTGCCTTTCTACGACAGTGACCGTGTGATTGAAGAACGCACTGGCGCGGATATCCCGTGGATTTTTGACGTTGAGGGCGAGGCCGGCTTTCGCGATCGCGAGTCGGCGGTTCTGGCAGAGCTTGCCGAAGAGCCCGCGGCGGTCATCGCCACTGGCGGGGGCATCATACTGCGGCCGATCAATGGCGAAGTGATGCACCGCTCGGGTCGAGTCTGCTACTTGACCGCCTCCCTTGAACAGCTGGTGGAGCGTACCGCCAAGGACAAAAAGCGGCCTCTGCTGCAGGTCGACAACCCCCGCCAAAAAATTATTGACTTGCTAAACCAGCGCGACCCTCTCTATCGTGAGGTGGCCGACTGGGTGGTAAGCACGGACCGACGCCCCCCCAAGGCCGTCGCTCGGGATATTGCCGAGCGCCTGCACCGCGCCTGAGTTGCCGCCCCGAACGCGGGCGGTATGCTAAGATATGGGTTTGTTCTTACCACTCAGATGCCGTGTGAACTATGCAGACCCTGACCGTTGATCTCGCCGATCGCAGCTACCCCATTTACATTGGTGAACAGCTTCTGGAAAACGCAGAGTTGTTGGTCCGCCACCTGCGAGCCAAGCAAGTTTACATTGTCACAAACGAGACGATTGCTCCGCTGTACTTGCCGGAGCTGATCAAGCGCCTCGAAGCCTACCAAGTGGATACCACCGTTCTACCGGACGGCGAAGCCTTTAAGAACCTGGAAACCCTGAACCAAGTGTTTGACGGTCTGCTGGAGGCGCGACACAACCGCACCACCACGGTACTGGCGCTCGGGGGCGGGGTCGTGGGCGATATGGCCGGCTTTGCCGCCGCTTGCTACCAGCGGGGTGTTGACTTCCTTCAGGCGCCCACCACACTGCTGTCCATGGTCGACTCCTCGGTGGGAGGGAAGACGGGTGTCAATCATCGCCTGGGGAAGAACATGATCGGGGCTTTCTATCAGCCCAAGGCTGTGATCGCTGACATGTCCGTCCTCGAATCCCTGCCCGCCCGGGAACTGTCCGCCGGTATTGCGGAGGTGGTGAAGTACGGCCTGATTGCCGATAAGGAATTTTTCCAGTGGTTGGAGTCCAATATGCCGGAGCTCCTGGCCAAGGACCCGAAAACCCTGGCCTATGCCGTTAAGCGGTCCTGCGAGAACAAGGCAAAGGTCGTGGCCCGGGACGAGCGAGAGGGCGGCTTGCGGGCCATCCTGAACCTCGGCCACACCTTTGGTCATGCCATTGAGACCGCCCAGGGCTATGGCGTCTGGCTTCATGGCGAAGCGGTCGCGGCCGGTATGGTCATGGCGGCGGACCTTTCATGGCGTCGTGGTGCCATCAGCGAGGACGAACTCAAACGCATTATCCGGCTATTGGAGCGGGCCCATTTGCCGGTGAAGGCGCCGGCTAATATGAGCCCGGAGGACTTCCTGCGCTTAATGGGCGTGGACAAAAAAGTGGTGGACGGACGGCTTCGGTTGGTCTTGCTCAGTCAACTGGGTGAGGCACTGATTACCAGCGATATTGAGCAGGACTTGTTACAGGAAACCTTTGCCGCCTGTCGGGCGGATGAGCGGGACGCGCCGCCGGGCGCTTGATCGCCACCATTAAACCCCGGGGAGTAGTACCATCATGCACAGTGCCGACACTGAAGCCTCGGACAGCGCTCTAGCCGACTACCGGCAGTATTACGGTCTGACAAGGGACCCCTTTCAGGACGACCCGGAATTCGCCTTTTTTGGCGGCGCTGGTCGTGGGGCGCTTCTCGAGCAACTTCAGCACCTGTGTCAGTTCAGCGCCAGTTTTCTCGCCGTTCTGGGCAAGCCCGGGGTGGGTAAAAGCCGCGCCGCGCTGGAGTTGGCGAACAGCTTTGAGGCGGATGATGAAATCTGCCTTCTCAACGCTGAGCCGGGTGTTGAGGCTGCCGACGTGCTCGGGCAAATGGCGCGCCAATTCTCATTGCCGCTGGACGGCGAACCCTCGATTGGGCGTTTATTGGCGGCGCTTCGGCACTTTGCCCAGGTCGCCGACGAGGAAGACCGGCTTGCGCTTACCGTTATCGATGACGCTCACCATTTGGATGAGAAAACCCTCGGGGCGTTGATCAGTCTGCTTCAGGGGCAGGATAAGAGCGGTCGCCGGCTGCATATCGTGCTGTTCGCTGAGCCCGAAATGGTGACACGGCTCGATCAATTCAATATGCATGACGTGTTGATTCACGACTTTGACCTGCCCCCCTTCAACCTTGAGGAAGCCACGGATTATCTTAATTTCCGTATGGAAATGTCGGGCTACATGGGCCCGGAAGTATTTACGGAGGAACGGGTCGAAGCCTGGTGGCGGCGCGCTGAAGGGCGACTGCCCCGGCTTCATACCCAGGCGCGACAGTGGCTGTTGGAATCCGTGACGCCGCAACAACAGCAGAGTAAATCCGGCGAGCGGTCGTCGCTGCCGGTGGTGCATATCGTGGTGGTGGCCGTACTGCTCGGGGTACTGTTGATGGTATTTATCTACAGCAGCGGCTCTGACGATGAGCCAGAGCGCGAGACCCTGGCGGCGCCTAGAGATAGCCAGCCGGTCACCCTGCCTGCCGGTGACCATCCCCCTGGAGCTGCGAGGGCTGATGAGCAAGCGAGGTTGGCCGAGGAAGAGGGTAACTTAATTCCCCCTCCCCCCGAGGCTCCATTGCGATCGTCGGGCTCCCCCGAGGTACAACCCGACGGCGCCATGAGCGCCTCTTCAGCGAGTTCGGCTAAAGCCTCTGTGCCGGCAGAAGGCGGAACGGCCGAGGAGGCGACACCGACTCGGCAGAGCGCTCTCGCCCAATCCTCTTCCGCGGCCTCATCCACCGCCTCGGCCCCGAAGGCCTCAAAACTGCCTGAGATCCCCGAGGACGAGCAGGTTATTCTTTCCTGGCAGCCCTCGGACTACACACTGCAGCTACTTGGTGCCAGTTCACGGGAGTCGGTAGAGCGTTATTTGTCTGAGCAGCCCAACCGCACTCAACTACTGAGCTTTGAAAGCCGCCGCCAGGGCAAGCCTTGGTTCGTCGTCGTGACTGGTCGCTACAGTAGCTCGGATGCTGCCCGTGAAGCGGTCAGTCAGCTGCCCGAGGCCCAGCGTAGCGCTGGCCCCTGGCCGCGTCCAGTAGAGGATATCCAGGCCGAAATTGAAACGTTGAGGGACCTCGCTGAGTAGGTCTTGCAGGTATGCGTTGCTGAACCTCCATTAAGTTCTCGGTGGGGCTTATCAGCGAGGAGGTTAGTTTGGGCTTGTGGTGTTAGGAAAGACTAAAGCAACAATGTTTTTCTAGAGAGCTGTGGCGGAGCGGAGTTTTGTTTGTCCGCCGCCGCTCGCAGGTTGAGGCGTTGGAGCTTCTGGCTCAGAAATAATAAATGGGGCTTAAAAAGCCCCATTTATTATTTAGCACGTACTTAGAAATAGCATCAAGGGCACTGCACTCTACTGCAAGACCGCAGTTAATTGACGCTAATGGATTTTCCTAGATACGTCGTTTTCTCTCCGCCTGGAATAGGAGAAATGACACTCAGTCTTACTGAACCGGTAGGGAGTTTGTCATCGCTGGTGCCTTTAATGGTGACCGTGATGGTGTGACCGGTTGGGGATCCCGCCAGTTCGCCATCCGGGAATACGTTTGCATCGCCATCTTCCAGGTTGTCGGTGTTGACTTCCACTACGGTCCCAGGAGCCATTCCGTTACCGTTGCAATCAATCAATAACATGTCGAAGCTGATGGCGCCTCCGGGAGAAACATTAACGCCATCGGGCTGCCCGGGAAGGCCGGAATCTCCCATCACATATGGCGTATCGCAGGTCATAATCAAAGTGACTTCGTCACGGATCGTGACAGGGTCTTTGGTGCAGTCGCCGCTGGCGAGTGAGGCATCGCTGCATAAAATGCCATTGTAGATGCCATCGCCAGGTTGGTAGGTTGAGCCATCGCTTCCCTCGTCAGCCCCGGTGGTAACAATCTCTTCGCCAGCCGACTGCTCAGGGTCATAGACGCCATTAAAGTTCTTGTCCAAATAGGCCGTCCCCAAATCGTCACAGCCTGTAGAAGGGTTGTCCGCGTAGGACTTGGGGCGGTTGCGCTCGCACTCTCCCGTAGGACTTTCGCTGAGGAAGACGTCCGTGCCGGCTTCGTAACGACCGTTGTTGTTTCGGTCCACAAATGATTCATTGCCGATTGCTGTGGCAAGCACCTTAACGCGACCATCTCGGCAGTTTTCATCACTCGGGCAGGTAACGGTCAAGGCTCCCTCGTCAAGAATGAAGTCACCTATCGCCTCGGGGAACGGATGCTGGCTATTCCATCGAACGGAGCAAGTGCCGTCGCTCATGGTACAGCTGGACTGAATTGCCCCGCCGCTCGTTGTAAACGTTACTGTGGTTCCGTCCGGCGCCGTGTTGTTGAAGGCGTCTGCCAGCCTAACCGTAATGTTGCTTTCGGTGCCCAAGTAAAAACCGCCTCCAGCCTTCCAGCTGACGGGGTAAAGGTTGTCAGCGGCGATACTCATGCTGTTCTGGTCAGGAATGCCGGTTGACACAACAAGTTCGCTGGATTGAGTAGAGATGTCGCCGTTGTCTGTCGTTGTGGTGGCGGTTACGCTCACGCTTGTCGCAACGGTGCCGGCTTGGACAGTGGTGGTAACTTCCCCATTGCTATTGCTCGTGTCTTCGCTGTTCACCAAGGCTAAGCCGCCAGTGCCTCCAGGACGAAGCTGGAAGGCTACGTCAACGTCTCTCATGGGGCTGCCTGTGCTGCCCACGACGCGGAAAGTAACTTTGGATGTCTCACGGCCTCCCGTACCTTTCAAGCTGATCAGGCTCGGCTCCGCAGACAAGAACTCAATAGTCTGTACCGCGTCCCCCAACACTTCGATGCTGGCTCGAGCGCTACCCGCACTAAGACCCTCGTAGGTGGCTCGTGCCACAATGTCGTCAACGCCGGTACAGCCGTTTGACGTATAGGTAACCTCTGCCCGACCGTTGTTGGTGGTGACAGTGCTCTCAATCTCTTCCCCTGCCTGAGTCAACACTGACCGGCCAGAGGCGATACAGTCAGAGTTGAAAGATACATCAACTGCGCTAGTAACCAGCTCCCCTGCGCCGTTCACCATGGTTACCGTTAGAGTGGTACTGCCTCCGGGGGCTAATGCGGCGTCTCCGATTCCCACTTCGATCTCGCCGGCGACAAAGTCTTCGGCACTGCCGTGGCCGAGTTGCGCTGGCTCATTTTCACCCGCGGGGCCATCGTCTCCTCCGCCTCCGTTTTCGCCGCCGATATTGCCGTCATTGATATTGTCCAGCCGCGAGCCGCCGTCCCCTCCGCCGCAGGCGGTAAGAGTCAGGCCGAGAAGCAATGCGGCGAGGGTTTTTAGGGGAAGGGGCCGAAAATCTGGTTTATACATTGTGTCTTCCTGAGGTGCCGTTTCTTTATGATGGTTAAATATGTGTCTAACTTAGCTCAAATTGGCGTCGGAATAAAGCACGTTGGCCCCGGATTCCGGGCCTTTCGGCGGATTATAGGTATTTTCTGGAGATTGTGGTACGTTGAAGTTGTGTTCCCGTTGGTGCGTCGGTCGGGCCGGCCGAGAATGACTATTCGGTGCAAGGGGAGCAAACCGCTCGGGCAATCGCCCGGGCGGCTCATCGGAAGCCCATCTTTAGAAGCAGGTGTTTGCTGGAAAATAGCAGCATATCTCAGCATTTAGCGTGTAAATAGCGGATTTTTGCCGGCTAGTTCGGCGCAAAGCGACCCGTTCGTCTTGCCTTTGTGGCAAGTTGCGGGTAATATGCTGCGCCCATTTGCCCGGCCCCTTTATGCAGGGGCTTTTTTGTCTGGAATGTGAGCTGTGTCACACTCCGGGTTCTATCGGTATCGAGAGAGACAGCGTATGACCACGGGCCTCTACAGGTTAGATGAGTTTAAAGACAACTGCGGATTTGGCTTGATTGCCCACTTGAAGGGGAAGGCCAGTCATCGCCTGTTGGAAACCGCCATTGAATCCCTGACCTGCATGACGCACCGCGGGGGTATTGCCGCCGACGGGAAAACCGGGGATGGATGCGGGCTGTTGCTGCAGAAACCCGATGGCTTCCTGCGTGAGGTGGCCAAAGAGGCCTGCGGCGCGGAATTGACCGATGTGTACGGTGTGGGTTCCATCATGCTGAGCACCGACGATGCCGAAGCGCAGAAGGCGCGCGATATCGTTGAAGAGGAGCTGCGAGCTCAGGAGCTGACCCCCGCAGGTTGGCGTGATGTGCCGGTGGACAGCAGTTGCCTTGGCCCAATCGCCCTGGAATCTCTGCCGCGCTTTAACCATCTGTTTATCAATAATGATGGCGACTTAAGCAAAGAAGAGTTTAGCGCGCGCTTGTTTTTGGTGCGTCGCATGGCCGAAAAGCGTCTGGTCGATGACGAGAGCTTCTACATCGCCAGCTTCAGCGCCAGTGTTATTTCCTATAAAGGCCTGATGATGCCGGTGGACCTGCCGCGCTTCTTCGGCGATTTGGCGGACGAGCGCCTGGAAACCGCCATCTGCGTATTCCACCAGCGCTTTTCCACTAACACCTTGCCCCAATGGCCGCTGGCCCAGCCATTCCGCATGCTGGCCCACAACGGTGAAATCAATACCGTCATGGGCAACCGCAACTGGGCCCAGGCGCGCACCTCCAAGTTCAGCACGCCGCTGTTGCCGGACCTTGAGCGGGTCGATCCCTTGGTCAACCGCGAAGGCTCCGACTCCTCCAGCCTGGATAACATGCTGGAAGTGCTGATTACCGGGGGCATGGAACTGCACCGGGCGGTCCGTATGCTGATACCGCCGGCCTGGCAGAATGTCGAGCACATGGACCCGCAACTGCGCGCCTTTTACGAATACAACTCCATGCACGTTGAGCCGTGGGACGGCCCGGCGGGCCTGGTGATTACCGATGGCCGCTATGCGGTCTGTACGCTGGACCGAAACGGTCTGCGCCCCTCGCGTTGGGTCATCACCAAAGATGACATTATCACCGTGGCTTCGGAAGTGGGTGTGTACAACTACAAGCCCGAAGACGTCGTGGCCAAGGGGCGTTTGGGCCCCGGTCAGATCCTCTCGGTGGATACCGAAACCGGTAAGCTGTACCACACCAAAGATATCGACGAACTGCTCAAGGGGCGTCAGCCGTACCAGAAGTGGCTGAAAGCCAAGGCGTTGCGCATTGAGTCCACTCTGGAAGAAGACGTGGCCGAGAACGGGCTGGATGAAGTCCAGCTCAAAGCGTTTATGAAGATGTACCAGGTCACCTTTGAAGAGCGTGACCAGGTGCTGCGCCCCTTGGCCGAAGGCGGCCAGGAAGCGGTCGGGTCCATGGGTGACGATACGCCGATGGCGGTGCTGTCCGCCAAGCAGCGCCCGCTGTACGACTACTTCCGTCAGCAGTTCGCTCAGGTGACCAACCCGGCCATCGACCCCTTGCGCGAAGCGATCGTCATGTCGCTGGAGACCTGCCTCGGGCGCGAGCTGTCCGTTTATGAAGAGACCGAAGAGCACGCCGACCGCGTGATTCTGCGCTCCCCGGTTCTCTCCCCGGCCAAGTTCCGCGCGCTGCTGGATGTGTCTCGCCCGGGCTACGAATCCACAATACTTTCCCTCAACTACGACCCCGAGCAGTACAGCCTCAAGCAGGCGATCGCCAAGTTGTGTGAAGACGCCGCCGAACGCGTGAAAGCGGGCAAGGTACTGTTGGTACTGAGTGACAACAACCTGGAAAAAGGCCAGTTGCCGATTCACGCGCTGCTGGCGACCGGCGCGGTGCACCACTATCTGACTAAAGTGGGGTTGCGCTGCGATGCCAACATTATTGTTGAGACCGGTACCGCCCGGGATTCTCACCAAGTCGCTACCCTGATCGGCTACGGCGCCACCGCCGTCTACCCCTACCTGAGTTACTTTGTGCTCAACAACCTGATGGATACCGGCGAACTACAGCTGGACACCGACCAGGCGTACAAGGGTTATCGCAAGGGCGTCGATAAAGGCCTGCTGAAAATCCTCTCCAAAATGGGGATTTCCACTATTACCTCTTATCGTGGCGCCCAGCTATTTGAGGCCGTGGGATTGGCGGACGAGGTGGTGGACACTTGCTTTACCGGTACCCAGTCTCGAATTCAAGGGGCTGGCTTTGAGGATCTGGAAGCGGACCAGAAGATTATTGCCAAGACCGCGTGGCTGCCCCGCAAGCCCCTGGTCCAGGGCGGTATTCTCAAATACGTGCACGGTCAGGAATATCACGCCTTCAACCCGGATGTGATTCAGACCCTGCAGCGCGCCGTGCAAACCGGCGAGTACGCCCTCTGGCGGGATTACTCCGGCCTCGTGAACGAGCGCCCGGTCGCCACGCTGCGGGACCTGTTGAAAGTCAAAGAAGGCGATGCCGAGCCCATTTCACTGAGTGATGTGGAGCCGGTGGAAGACATTATCAAGCGCTTTGACTCCGCCGGCATGTCTCTGGGGGCATTGTCTCCGGAAGCCCACGAGTGCCTGGCCGAAGCCATGAACCGCCTGGGCGGTCGCTCCAACAGCGGCGAGGGCGGTGAAGACCCGGCCCGTTTCGGCACCAACCGGGTGTCCAAGATCAAGCAGATCGCTTCCGGCCGGTTCGGGGTCACTCCCCATTATCTGGTGAATGCCGAAGTGCTGCAGATCAAAGTCGCCCAGGGCGCCAAGCCCGGTGAGGGCGGCCAGTTGCCGGGAGGGAAGGTCAACGAGCTAATTGCTCGACTGCGTTACTCCGTGCCCGGCGTTACTTTGATCTCCCCGCCGCCGCATCACGACATCTACTCAATCGAAGATCTGGCGCAGCTGATTTTCGACCTCAAACAGGTCAACCCGGATGCACTGGTTTCCGTGAAGCTGGTTTCACGCCCCGGCGTGGGCACCATTGCCGCCGGTGTGGCCAAAGCCTACGCGGACCTGATTACCATCTCCGGTTACGACGGCGGCACCGCCGCCAGCCCGCTGACCTCCATTCGTTACGCCGGCTCGCCCTGGGAGCTGGGGCTGTCGGAAACGCATCAAATGCTGCGTGCCAACGACCTGCGCGATAAGGTGCGGGTGCAAACCGACGGCGGCCTTAAAACCGGTCTGGATGTGGTCAAGGCCGCGATGCTCGGCGCCGAGAGCTTCGGCTTCGGTACCGGCCCGATGGTGGCCATGGGCTGTAAATACCTGCGAATTTGTCATCTGAACAACTGCGCCACCGGTGTGGCCACTCAGCGCGATGACCTGCGCCGGGACCACTACATCGGCACTGTCGACATGGCGATGAACTTCTTCAAATTTGTGGCCGAGGAAACCCGGGAGTGGCTCGCCCGGTTGGGCATGCGCAGCCTCTCCGAGCTGGTCGGGCGCGTGGACTTGCTGGAAGCCATTGAAGGGCAGACCAGCAAGCAGAAGCGTCTGGATTTGAGCCGGATTACCCACACCGACGACTTCCTCAAAACCAAACCCCAGCAGTGTGGGGTGAGCCGCAACGAGCCGTTCGACAAAGGTGAACTGGCTGAAGCGATGGTGAAGGAAGTGGTTTCGGCCGTCGAAAACAAAACCGGTGGCGAGTTCAGCTTTACCGTGACCAACTGCGACCGTTCCATCGGGGCGCGCATCAGCGGTGAAATCGCCAAGCGTCACGGTAACCAGGGCATGGCGGACAAGCCGATCACCCTGAAGTTGACCGGGGTGGCCGGCCAGAGTTTCGGCGTCTGGAACGCCGGCGGCCTGTATATGTACCTCGAAGGCGATGCCAATGACTACGTCGGTAAAGGCATGGCCGGGGGCAAGGTGGTGTTGCGTCCGCCGCGCAACTCCAGCTTCAAGTCTCAGAACACCAGCATCATGGGCAACACCTGCCTTTACGGGGCCACCGGAGGTAAGCTGTTCGCGGCCGGCCAAGCAGGCGAGCGTTGCGGCGTGCGCAACTCCGGCGCCCACGTTGTGGTGGAAGGCGCCGGCGATCACTGCTGCGAATATATGACCGGCGGCATGGTGGCCGTGCTGGGCCGTACCGGTGTCAACTTTGGCGCGGGCATGACCGGCGGCTTCGCTTACGTGTTGGATGAAGACAACAGCTTTGTGGACCGCTACAACCATGAGTTGGTGGACATACACCGGGTTGACGGCGAGTCACTCGAAGCTCACCGCAATCACCTTCGTGGGGTGATTACCGAGTTTGCACGGGAAACCGAAAGCGACTGGGGTCAGCACTTGCTCGATAATTTCGATGACTACGTGGGTAGGTTCTGGCTGGTGAAACCCAAGGCAGCGAACCTGTCCAGCTTGCTCGACGAAATGAAAAAGCGCGGCGAGTAAGCGGCACGTACGCCTTCAGGGCGCACGCAGACACTAGAACGAAGGAGGGCCTGGCGACTGAACTCAGGCCCCAACCGATTAGCTGAGGCAGCGATTATGGCCGAACGTTTGAACAACATCTTCCAGTTTATTGATGTGGGCCGCCAGGACCCGGCGAAAAAAGACATGGAAGTGCGCAAGAATGAGTTTGTGGAAATCTACGAGCCTTTCGATCAAGAGCAGGCGGCCACCCAGTCACACCGTTGTCTGCACTGCGGCAACCCCTACTGTGAGTGGAAGTGCCCGGTTCACAACTTTATCCCGAACTGGCTGAAGCTGATCTCCGAAGGCAATGTCTTTGAAGCGGCGGAGTTGAGCCACCAAACTAACTCCCTGCCCGAAGTCTGTGGTCGTGTTTGCCCCCAGGACCGTCTGTGTGAAGGCGCCTGTACCCTGAACGATGGCTTCGGTGCGGTCACCATCGGCAACGCCGAGAAGTACATTACCGACACCGCCTTCGCCATGGGGTGGAAGCCCGATATGTCCAAGGTGGCCTGGACCGACAAAAAGGTCGCCATCATCGGCGCCGGGCCCGCCGGTCTGGGCTGCGCGGACGTGCTGGTGCGCAATGGGGTCAAGCCGGTGGTATTCGATCGCTACCCGGAAATTGGCGGCCTGCTGACCTTCGGCATTCCCGAGTTCAAGTTGGAAAAAAGCGTGATGACCCGTCGTCGGGAAATTTTTACCGAAATGGGTATGGAGTTCCGGCTCAACACCGAAGTCGGCAAGGACATCAGCATCGAAGAAATCATGGACGAATACGATGCGGTCTTTATGGGCATGGGAACCTACACTTACATGAAGGGCGGCTTCCCGGGCGAGGACCTGCCGGGCGTACACGACGCCCTGCCGTTCCTGGTCGCCAGCGTCAACCGGAACCTGGGGTTTGAAAAAGACCCGAGTGAATACATCAGTGTTAAGGGCAAGCGGGTTGTAGTGCTCGGTGGTGGTGATACCGCCATGGATTGTAATCGCACCTCCATTCGCCAGGGGGCGGAGAGCGTCACTTGCGCCTACCGGCGAGATGAAGAGAATATGCCCGGCTCGCGCCGTGAAGTGGCCAACGCGAAGGAAGAAGGTGTGCAGTTCCTGTTTAACCGCCAGCCGGTGGCCATTGTCGGGGAAGACAAGGTCGAAGGGGTCAAGGTGGTTAGCACGGAGCTGGGTGAACCCGATGAAAACGGTCGCCGCCGCCCCGAGCCGGTTCCGGGCAGCGAAGAAGTGCTGCCGGCGGATGTGGTGTTGATTGCCTTCGGTTTCCGCCCGAGCCCCGCACCCTGGTTTGACAAGCACAATATCAACGTATCGGACTGGGGGGGCGTGGAAGCGCCGGAAGCCCAGGAATACAAGTTTCAGACGTCAAATCCGAAAGTCTTTGCCGGTGGCGATATGGTTCGTGGCTCCGACTTGGTGGTGACGGCCATTTGGGAAGGGCGCGAAGCGGCGGACGGTATTATGGACTTTCTCGAGGTTTAAGCGGCGAACCCCGTTTTCCGTTAGACTCCGCCCTATCCAGTAGGGCGGGGCCGCCACAGGCCTCCCGCCGATGCCCACACTCCTGCAACCGCACCGGATCTGATTATGAGCGAACTGAAAAACGACCGCCTCCTGCGTGCCTTGGCTCGCGAGCCGGTGGACGTCACTCCCGTATGGATGATGCGCCAGGCCGGTCGTTATCTGCCCGAGTACCGCGCCTCGCGCGAGCGGGCCGGCAACTTCATGGGCCTGTGTGGCAACCCGGACATGGCCTGCGAGGTTACGCTTCAGCCGTTGGAGCGCTATCCGCTGGATGCGGCCATTTTGTTTTCCGATATTCTCACCATACCCGACGCCATGGGGTTGGGGCTCTACTTTGAGCCGGGTGAAGGCCCTAAATTCCAGAAGCCCCTGCGCACCGAAGCGGACATCAACGCGCTGAAGGTGACCGACCCCGAGGCCGACTTGCCTTATGTGCTGGATGCGGTCAAAACCATTCGCCGGGAGCTGAACGGGCGGGTGCCCCTGATCGGCTTTTCCGGCAGCCCCTGGACGCTCGCCACCTACATGATCGAAGGTGGCTCCAGCCGCGATTTCCGCCGCGCCAAGCAGATGCTGTACAACCAGCCCGAGCTGATGCACCAACTGCTCGATACCCTGGCGCAGTCGGTTATTGCCTACTTGAACGGGCAGATTCGCGCCGGGGCCCAGGCGGTCCAGATTTTCGACACCTGGGGTGGGGCCTTGTCCCACAACGCCTATCACGACTTTTCATTGCGTTACCTGCAAAAAATCGTCGATGGCCTGATTCGCGAGCACGACGGCCGTAAGGTGCCGGTGATTCTCTTTACCAAAGGTGGTGGCCAGTGGCTGGAAGCCATGGCAGAGACCGGGGCCGACGGTCTGGGGCTGGACTGGACCACCGATATTGGCCAAGCTCGGGCACGAGTGGGCCACAAAGTGGCATTGCAGGGCAACATGGACCCGACCATCCTCTATGCCAGCCCGGATCGCATTCGGGCTGAGGTCGCCGAGATCCTCGCCGCCTATGGGACGGGGCCGGGTCATGTGTTCAATCTCGGTCACGGGATTACACCCGAAGTGGACCCGGAACATGCCGGGGCCTTTATTCGCGCCGTTCATGAACTGTCAGCGCCCTATCATCAGTAAGGTCCAGACCTTTCGCTGGCCGGTAAGCCGGAGGAGACGACGGGCACGGCGCCCAGTCTGCGGGTGTCAGACTTCCCGACAGGGGCTTGACTCCTACTAATCCCTTGCCCCACTATCGGTGGTATCCGGCTCGATTATTGTCTAAACTGGCGCCGTAGATGGAGTTGCGCCGCCGCGCCGGCAGCTGAGGATTCACTGTGGGAATCAAACAAGTTAAACTTGACGTCAACGAAGTGACGGTGGGCATGTATGTCTCCGGGTTGGATCGCCCGTGGACGCAGACCCCGTTTCCCTTGCAAGGCTTCTACGTTCGGGATCTGGACGAAATCAAGCAGCTCAAAAGTCTGTGCAAGCACGTCTATATTGACGTAATCAAAGGTCGCCCCCCAGTATCCACCAACTTAAAAACGCTCCACGCCGAAAGCCTGCGTAGCCGTATCAGCGCCCGGGAGAACGCCCAAAAACCGGCCAACATCAAAGTCGCCCCCCTGCGTATCCAGCGTAACCAGTACCCACCGGTTCAGCCGCTGAAGAAGGAAATCAAGCGGGCGCGTCAGCTTCACCAAACCGTGTATCAAACCGTGGGCGAGGTCTTGGACTACCTGGGCAGCAACGAGCTGCACCGGGTCCCCATTGTCGAGACCAAGCGCTTGGCCAGTGACATGGTGGACAGTGTGCTGCGCAGCCCGGATGCCTTTACTTGGTTATCCCGGGTGCAGGAGAAGGACGAATACACTTACAGCCACGCCATTCGTTGCTCGGTCTGGGCCATTCTTTTTGGGCGTCACATCGGACTGCCCAAGCGAGACTTGGACGTGCTTGCCATGGGCGTTCTGCTCAAGGACGTGGGCAAGGTCAAGCTCGACCAAGGTCTGTTAACCAAAGCAAAACGCTCGCCCGAAGAGGAGCACGAGTTCGAAACCTTCGTGGAGAGAGGGGTCGAAATTCTGCGCAAAACTCCCGGCGTGGAGCCGCGTGTGATTAGCGTGGTGAAAACGCACTGCGAACGCCTGAACGGGAGCGGTTATCCGCTGCATTTGCAGGGCGACAAAATCCCGTTGCTCGGGAAGATCGCCGGCATTGTTACCTTTTACGATAATACCACCAACCCGCGGGGCGCTCGCCAGCCCATAGCGCCCTCCAAAGCCGTCAGTAAGTTGTACGAGCTGCGCAACACACAGTTTCAGGAAGAGCTGGTGGTGGAGTTCATCCGGGCCATTGGCCTGTATCCGACTGGGACCTTGGTGGAGTTAAACACCGGGGAGGTCGGCGTGGTGGTTGAGCAGAACTTTGAGCGTCGCCTAAAACCCAAAGTGATGCTGGTTCTGGATGAGGTTAAATCACCTCTGCGCTCGCCCCGGTTGCTGGACCTGGCGGAAGATGAAAAGCGCAAGCAAGCCTTGATTGATTCCGGCAAAAAGACACCCGCCGAAGTGGAAAAAATCGAAATCGCCCGGGACCTGGAGCCCGGCACCGTGGATGTGGATGTCATTGCCGTGCGCGACAACTACATCATGAAGAAAGAAAAGTCCGGGTTGATGGCACTGTTGGAAAAGTTCCAGCCCTGATCGCTTGTGCGTCCTTTTCCGAAATCCATGAAGCATGCTGTACGTAAGTGCAATGTCTTTGGGTTGACCCAGTTCACAAAAACAGAAAAGTACGTTTCCGAGTAGCCCCTTTCTCTTGTTCTGCGCCCGTTTATAAGTAGACTAAAATACCTTGTGGCGAACTTTACTAACACCGGACAGGTTACTTTTCAAATGGATAAGGATAAGCCCGCTTTTCTGCATTCCCCTTTTTACCCCACCACCTTCTTCCGGGGACATCACTCATGGAACAGAGGACTCTATGAAACTTTCTTTTGTAATAGCGTTACTGCTAACTTTCAGCCAGGGAGCTCTCGCTATGTCCATGTTTGATGCTGGCAAAGTCTGTGTGTTTTCCGCTGTTCAGGCGAAGTTGAGTCTGAATGGAAAGCCGTTAAAGAATGTGAAGGTTACTCGAGAGTGGCATTGGAAAAAGAAGAGGTCGGACGAAACTGTAACAGATGAAAATGGCTATTTCAGCCTGCCCTCAGTTTATGAGCGGTCGATCAGCCAATATCTTCCTGCAGAGATTGCAATTAGTCAAAAAATGTCAGTTTGGATAAATGGCGAAGAAACGGAATTTTGGATTAATGCCAAAGATGACGGGAAGGAAAATTCGGAATATGGGGGAGAGCCCATTGCTTTGTCCTGTGAGCTTAGTAGGGAAAAAGTATTGATAGAAAAGTATGGATCTTTGCTGCTGACAATGTGTAAAAAAGGAATTGAATGATGAGTGATATAGAGTTGGATCCGGTGTTTTCTTCTGGGTTAGCGAGGTGGGTATATTTTATAAAGGACTCAGCCGGAATGCAGCTCATTAGAGCCAAATTTGGAAAGTCATTGGTTCTGGATGCTAAAAATGTCGTGAGTGGCACAACGGGTGGCCTGTTTATTGTAAAGAAGTCAAAGGCCATGGCCATGCTGACATTGGGGCAAGGAGAGTATAAAGGTCAAGCATTCATTCTCTACACTGGCACAACCGACTTGTATGATACTGTTACCGACCTCAATACGGGGATTAAAACCTCTCATACAGGTTCCCCCATTCACCAAGGGTTTTATTACGCCTTTGACTCAACCCTTATGGAGTTGCGCCAGTTTGTCAGCCGGTTGCAGGCGGTCCACACCGTTCATTGTGTCGGCCACAGTCTGGGAGGGGCGTTGGCAGCATTGGCGGCGGATTGGGTGCGGAAGAACAATGCGTCGCTGCGGGTAAAGCTCTACACCTTTGGTAGCCCGAGGGTGGGGTTGGAAATGTTCGCCAAGACGAGCACCACTCGCTTGCTCGCACAGAACATATATCGGGTCTATCATAAAACCGACCCGGTTCCGATGGTGCCGACTTGGCCGTTTTTCCATGCGCCTACGGGCGGTACGGATTACTTGATCCACTCTCCGATGGGCGCGATCCCGTGGGAGTACCATAGAATGAGACACTACGCTGAATCCGCCAAAAAGGCCGGCTCGTGGAGCACGATTCAAAACAATCGCCCGAAAACATACCTTGACAGTACGGTTGAGCAATGGCTTGAGTCCGAAGGTGTGGTAGCTTTCACCGCGAACAGTCTTGAACTCGTTAACGCTGCGCTGCTCTACGTTATCAAAAAGGTGTTACACGCCACCGGTGTTGTGCTGGTGGGGGCGGCCGCCACTACGTTAACGCTGTTGGACCGGTTGGCCATCTTTTTGGCAAAAGCGGTGGAAGTGTCGGCGGAGTTAAGCCGCTGGGTGTATTACCTTGTTCGGAAAATGGCCTCTATGGTGGGTATAGTGGTGAAGGAAGGCACGAGTTTGACCGTTGCCTTTATCCGTTTGGTGTTCACCCGGCTCTACGAGCGAGTGGCGAACATGGTGCGGCAGGCCGGCCGAGACCCGCAATAGCGGGTCGGCCCGGCGGCAGGGCGATTAGAGTTTAGAGCCCAGCTTTTCCCCCATCCAGGTGGGCGAGTCGGCCTTAAAGGCCGGTTCCCAGGCCACTTTATCTTTCCCGAATAGCACGATTGCGGTGGACCCGAGTTTGAAGCGGCCCATTTCCTCGCCCTTTTGTAAGGTGATGGAGGGTTGGGGGCGGAAGTCCAGGGTTTGTACCTTGCGGCGAATTGGCGCGACCTCGCCCCCCCAGACTGTTTCGATGCCGGCTACAATCATGGCGCCCACCAGCACCACGGCCATGGGCCCAATGTCGGTATCAAAAATCGTCACCAACCGCTCGTTTCTCGAGAACAGTCTCGGGACCTGCCGGGCGGTCGCGGTATTTACCGAAAACAGCTCTCCCGGTACGGCCACGGTGGTGCGCAACTGGCCTGTGTAAGGCATGTGCACACGGTGGTAGTCCTTGGGGGAGAGGTAAATTGTCGCAAAGTGGCCTTGATCAAACTCCGCCGCCAGGGCCTCGCTGCCGCCGAGCAGCTCCCGGGCGGTGTACATCTGGCCCTTGGCTTGAAAAATGCGGCCTTCCTCAATGCGCCCGACCTGGCTCATGGAACCGTCGGCGGGGCAGACAATCGAACCTTCAGTGGTATCAATCGGACGGGCACCGGGCTTGAGTGCGCGCGTAAAAAACTCGTTGAAGCACGAATAGGCCTTGGGGTTTTCCTCCACGGCTTCGCTCATATCCACGCCGTAGCGCTCAATAAACCAGTGGATAAACCGATCCTTGATCCACTCCGTGCGCTGGTTGGCCAGCCACCCCGCCGCGCGCGAGAGCGTGTGCTGTGGGGTGATATACTGAAGCGCGGCAAATAGTTTCTCATTCATGGCGTTGCGGATCACTCGGTCGGTTTCAGTGGCGCTATCTTAGCAAATATCCAGGAGTTCGTCGGCGAATCATCATGGACTCAACGAAGGTAGTATTCGAAGTACTGGGCGGCCTCGGTCTTTTCCTGCTCGGAATGACGCTAATGACCGAGGGGCTGCGCACCATGGCCGGAGATGCTATTCGTCGGGGGCTGATGCGCTTTACCCGCAGCCCCGTCACCGGCGTCATGAGCGGGTTGGTCAGCACCGCCGTATTGCAATCCTCCACCGCCACGATTGTGGCCACGGTGGGGTTTGTGGGGGCCGGCCTGCTGGGCTTCTCCCAGGCGCTGGGTATTATTTTCGGCTCCGCGCTGGGGACCACCTTCACCGGCTGGCTGCTGGCGCTGATTGGGTTCAAGTTGGAGCTGTCGCTATTTGCGGCGTTGTTCGTTTTTGTCGGGGCGCTGTTGAAGCTTTTCGCCCGTCGCTCGCTGGGGGGGCTGGGCTTCGCCTTGGCGGGCTTCGGTCTGATCTTCGTGGGTATCGACGGTATGCAGAGCGGGCTGGAAGGGCTGCGAGACTACGTGGATTTCACCCGGTTTCCGGCGGACAACCTCTGGGGGAAGCTCAAGCTGGTTTTGCTGGGGGTACTGTTCACCATTATTACCCAGTCCTCCACCGCTGGCGTTGTCGCCACTCTGGCGGCTCTACACACGGACACCGTGGCCTTTGAGCAGGCCGCCTCGCTGGTGGTCGGTATGAACATCGGCACCAGCTTTACCGCGGCAGCGGCCACCATTGGCGGTAACGTGGCAGTGCGACGCACGGGCTTTTCCCATGTGGTGTACAACACCAGCGTCAGTGGGCTCGCGCTGTTTCTGGTGGCGCCCTATATCGGGTTGTGGCAAACCCTGGCCCCGGAGGCCTTTGAGCGCTACGAGGAGTTTGCGCTGGTGGGCTTCCACACCGGGTTCAACCTACTTGGGGTACTTTTAGTGGTGCCCTTCGCTCGGCAATTCGCCAAGATGATTGAGCGGCTCTTCCCCGAGAAGACCTTCGGCTATCAGCAGATTCTGGACCGGGGGCTGCTTAAATACCCGGAGCTGGCGCTGACGGCGGTGCAAAAGGTGCTCGGCACCCAGCTCGATCGGGCAGCCCAGCAGTTGGGTTACATCCTGGGGGAGACCAAGCGCTCGGCGCCCCTGGTGGATATGGCTCAAGAGCTGAACGACATTCAGGATTACCTCGATGCCATTCAGGTCGATAAGGCCAGTGGCGCGCAGTGGGAGCGGCTGCTGGCCGCCATTCACATTGTTGAGCATTTACAGCGCTTGCAGGAGCGCTGTGAGAACAAGAGCGTGGCCATGGCGCTGCGCAGCGGCGATGACTTGCCCGAAGGGCGTGACTGCCTAAAACGCTTGATACATTTGCTCTCCGGTACCCATCCCATGAAGGGCGAAGAAGTAAAAGAAGCCCTCGCGCAAATGACGCAAATCGAGCAAACTAGCCGCCAAGACACCATGCGGGATATCGCCCAGGGGCGTCTTGAGCTGAAGCAGGGGGTCGCTCGAATGGAAGTCGCTCGCTGGCTGCAGCGGGTGGCGGTCCATATAAGCCGTATCGATCTGCACCGCCGAGAACTCAACTACCAGCAATAATCACTATGGCCTCTTCTTCCCAAGCGTCGCTTCCCCTTACCGCCGCGCGCGCCAGTGATCTGGACAACTTGGTGGCTCTGGAGCAGCGTTGCTTTGCCAATGACCGCCTCAGCCGGCGCAGCTTCCGTCGCTGGCTGGAGAGTGAGCACTGCGTTTTTCTGGTCGCGCGGGATGGTGCCGCCCTCGCGGGTTACCTGCTGGTGCTGTTTCACCGTGGCACCCGGCTGGCCCGCCTGTACTCCCTCGCCGTGAGTCCGGATTACCGGGGGCGAGGGTTGGCTCGGCATTTGATACTGGCGGGCGAGGAGGGCGCCCGAGAGAGCGGGCGGTTTTATATGCGCCTGGAGGTCAGCAGCGAGAACCGCCACGCCATTGCCCTCTACGAAAACCTCGGCTACAAGCAATTCGGCCTCTACCAGGATTACTACGAGGACCATACTGACGCCCTGCGTTACCAGAAGCGCATTCGGACCGTCAGTGACACCGCTTACCACCGAGCCATTCCCTGGTTGGCCCAGAGCACCCGGTTTACCTGTGGTCCGGCCTCGCTGATGATGGCCATGGCGGCCCTGCAACCGGGTTACGCCCCCTCGACCATGGAGGAGTTGCGGCTTTGGCGCGAATCCACTTCTATTTTTATGACCTCCGGGCACGGCGGCTGTCACCCGATGGGGATGGCGGTGGCGGCTTACGAGCGGGGTTTCCCCGTCGAAGTGTGGGTCAACCAGGAGGGGCCTCTGTTCCTCGATGGGGTGCGCGATGAGACGAAAAAACCGGTCATGAGCCTCGTCCACGAGGACTACCGGGCAGCGCTGGAAGCCAAGGCCGTTCCGGTGCACTATCGGGAGGTCCGTCAGGATGACCTGATCGCCGCCTTCGACCGGGGGGATTTGCCGTTGATTCTGATTAGTACCTACCGCATGGACCGAAAAAAAGCGCCCCACTGGGTGGTAATGAGCGGTTACGATGAGGCGTGCATCTACGTCCACGATCCCGACCCGGACGGCCAGGGCCAGACCGCGCTCGATTGCCAGTATTTACCCCTGGCCCGGGCCGACTTTGAGAAAATGACCAGCTTCGGTCGCAGCCGCTTACGCACTGCGGTGATTCTTTCTAAACCCAAGGTCTCATGACCCATGATGATACGAACTAGGTCCCATCGTGCAATATCGCATTAAACGATCCGCCCGCCGCCGAACCGTAAGCCTGGAAATTCGGGACGCGCAATTGTTGGTCCGCGCTCCAGTGGGTGTGCCCGAACGGGACCTGGCCCGCTTTGTCCGGCAAAAGGCGCTCTGGATTGATCGCAAAATCAGCGCCCAGAAAGCGCTGCTGGCGCGCGTCCCGGACTACCGCTACATCTCGGGTACCCGGTTGCCTTTTATGGGCACGGAGCTCACTCTGCAGGTGGGTGAGGGGCCGGCGGGACGCATTGAACGGGTGGATCAGGTGCTGGCCGTGGCCACCTCCCGACGCAGCCGTCGCCCGGGGGAGGAACAAGCCCGCACGTTGGTGGAAGGGTGGTATCGGGCGCAGTCCCGCGAACGGCTGACCGAGAAAACCCAGTCGTTGAGTCGGCGCATGGGCCTGGAGTGCACCGCGGTCAATATTCGGCGCACGAAGAGCAAATGGGGCCACTGCACCAGCCGGGGTGAGATTCAATACAACTGGCAAATTCTACTGGCTCCAGAGCCGGTTGTAGACTATCTTGTCGCTCACGAAGTTTGTCACCTGCGTCATCACAACCACAGTCGAGCCTTCTGGCGCTTGGTTGAGCAGGTGTGTCCAGACTACCGGCGGCAGCGGGACTGGCTCAAGGCCAATGGGCGCTGCCTAGTATTGTAAACTCGTAAAAACTGGCCACTTCCAAAGGGAAACCCTTCATGACCCCACTGAGCGAAGACCCTGCTGAAAACTTTGACCGCTTTATTGTCGAGGCGATGGAGAACGGTTGCGTCTTTGGCCTGGAAGGGCCCGAAGGCTGGGCCCTGTGCCCTTCCGAGAAGTATGAGGACAGTGACGTCATGCCGCTGTGGTCAGCGCTCGATCTGGCCCAGGTGCACTGTCGCGAGGAGTGGGCGGATTACCAGCCGGTGGCGATTGAGCTTGAGGAGCTGCTCGATGAGTGGCTGCCGGGCATGCACGATGATGAACTGCTGGTGGGCGTGAACTGGGATGCGGCGCTCGAGGGCGAAGAGTACGAACCCATGGACCTGCTGGACGAGTTCGAGCAAGAATTGGAATAGCGCCTAGCGGGCCGTGCGAACAGTTACAGGGCTTCACGCATGGCCCACTAGGCGCGAGGAAAACTCCTCATCACCTTCTGGTCCCGCCGCCGGCGCCAGCGCTCAACCCACTTACCGCCCCACACCCAGTTGCCGTAGCGCGCCAGACCTTCCTGATTACTGGTCGTAATCAGCGAGAGCACGCGGGCCTGGGGGTTGAAGCTTCTCATGGGCTCTTTCGCGAATGACCGGGCCAGATTGGCCGCCAGTACTGGTGCCTGTCGCAGTGCCAGGGTAGCGGCGCAGCCGTTGCCGAGGCTGTCGGTGACCGAGGCCAGGGCGCCCGCGGCGAATACCCAGGGGTAGTTGACCGATTGTAAGTGGGGGTTGACTTGAATTAGCCCGCGATCATTGAGCGCCAGGCCGGAGGCGCTCACCCACGCCCCCGGCTTGCCGGATATGCAGGAAACCACTTCGTCCATCGGCAGGTGCTGGTGTCGCTGGGTCAGTATCCGGTTGGTGTCAATGCGGTTGATCTGGAAAAGTGGGTGCTCACGAATCTCATGCGCTTGCAACAGCTGCGCCGCGCGCAACTGGGCCGCCAGGGGAAACTCGGGTAAGAGTTTGCCGTCCGCATGGATTAGATGCACGGTAACCGGCGCTTTGAGGTGCTCGTCCCGGTTGAGGCGCTCGCGTATGGCGAAGGCGACTTCCACTCCGTCTACATTCCCTCCGATCACGCCCAGGTGGGCGGGGGCGGTGCGCTCCCGTCGCCGGAGTCGTTCCAGGGTTTCTTGCCACTGAGGCAGGAACCGGCTGATCGGGCGGATGGTCATGCCGTGTGTTTCCAACCCTGGCATAGGGTCGCCTGGTTGCAAGCCGGTATTGAGGGAGACTAGGTCAAAGGCGAGGGTTTCGCCGCTGTCGAGACGGATTTGGCGTTTTTCGGGGTCGAGGTTTTCGATGCGGCCAAAGGTTAGCTCGGTATCGGTGGTGCGGCACAGGTGTCCGAGGTCGATGTGGCAGTCGCGAAAGCGGTAGTGGCCGGCGATCAGCCCCGGGAGCATACTGGAGTAGGGGACGAAGCGCTCGGGCGAGATCAGCACGACGCGAACATCGCCCGGCAGTAGGCGACGGGCGTTGGCCAGGTAGAGTGCATGCGTCAGGCCGCCACCGACCAGAAGCAGTGTTCGCATAGGATCAGCGCTCGAGTAAAAGCGGTGAGCATAGCGAACAGCGGCGCCAGCGTCTATGACTGACGGTTATTCTGACAGTCCGCTACTGCTGAGGATGTCTTCGTCCACGAAGCCGAATAGGTAGTTGTGCAGTATGTCGACTTGGTGCAAGTGGACATGGGTTTCGAGCTGTTCGAGGGTGGCGAACGCGGGGCTGATGGCGGCGGTGGGGGTGAGCCGGTAGTCTTTGGTGACCAGTATGAAGGGTTTGTTGACGGTGGGTTCGGTGGTTTTATGCAACAATTGCAGTACGCGGAAGTCGAAGTCCGTGCACAGTTGCTTGAGGTTGGGGTAGTTGCTTTCCTTGCGGTCGATGAGGCGAATTTCCCGGCTGCCCATTAGCTCTTCAGCGCTGAGTGGGTGTTTCAGCATAGATTTCCTCGGTTGATATTTTTGTGCCGTACTTGAGCCCGGACGAGCCAGGGCGGGATTAGACCACAGCGCGGAGTGCGGTCATGTGACCGATCTCACAAAAGTTTGAGGGGCCGTCATGCTAATCCACGCGGTGGTGTAATCTGGTTTGAAACACGGTTTATCGGGCTGACATTTATTGGATTGATCATTTATTGGACTGAATAGGAGCGTTATACGCATGTGGCATCAACTTATGTCCGCAACAAGAAGCATCGTAGAGGCATGTCGCCCGGCTCTGTGGGGGGCACACCGTTCCAAGACACGCCATAAATACATCCCTGTAGGCTCGCAACCGCGAATCCCGCGCTCTACGGTCTTGGAACGGTGTGCCCCCCACAGAGCCTCGGTGCTGCGTCGCTTGCTTGTGGGGGCGATGGCGCTGGTTGTTGCGGCTTGTTCTCATATTCCTCTCGGTATCGAAGAGCCGAGCGTCAAGGTTACCGGCCTCGAACTTTTGCCCGCCCAAGGCATGGAACAACGTATTGCCGTACACTTAGCCATCACCAACCCCAACGGGCGGGATTTGTCCGTGCGGGGGATCTCTTATAACATCGGCATCGAAAACATCGACGTCTTGAGCGGGGTCACCGGCAAAGTGCCCACACTCAAGGCCTACGAGCAGACGCCTGTGACTGTGGAAGTCACCGCCAACCTGCTGTCCCTCGCCCGGCTGGTGCAGCACTTCAGCCAACAGGGCGTGAGTGACCGGGTCAGCTACAACTTCGACGCCAAGCTGGACTTCAGCCAGTGGCTACCCTCCATGCGCGTCGAGGAGCAAGGCGAGATTAAGCTGCAGTATTGAGAGGCTGAAGTTCAGCCGGCAAGAACGCATTAGGTTGATGATTGGCACTGAGCCGGAGGTTCAGACGACCTTCCGGGGATGTCGGAGGCAGGACAGCCGACGATCAAGCGTACAGGGAGGTATTCACAGCGTGCCCCGGAAGGTCGTCTGGACCTCCGGCGGGTTTGCTTATAAGCACCGGTTATCTCGGCTTTAAACGAAAAACGACCAGGAATTTGCATGAACGAAGTCGTAGTCTCCCCTGACGCCGAAGAGCGCATTCCACTCAAAGAGTATACCGAGAAAGCGTACCTGGACTACTCCATGTACGTCATCCTCGATCGCGCCCTGCCCAACATCGGCGACGGCTTAAAACCCGTCCAGCGGCGCATCATCTACGCCATGAGCGAGCTTGGCCTAAAAGCCACCGCCAAGTACAAAAAATCCGCCCGCACGGTCGGCGACGTCATCGGTAAATTCCATCCCCACGGTGACAGTGCCGCCTATGAATCCATGGTCCTCATGGCCCAAAGCTTCTCCTACCGCTACCCTCTGGTAGACGGGCAGGGCAACTGGGGCTCGCCGGATGACCCCAAATCCTTCGCCGCCATGCGCTACACCGAATCGCGCCTGGCTCGCTACAGCGAAGTGCTGCTCGAAGAGCTGGGGCAGGGCACCGTCGACTGGCAACCCAACTTTGACGGCACCATGGACGAACCCGCTGTGCTACCCGCGCGCGTGCCCAACGTCCTGCTCAACGGCACCACCGGCATCGCCGTGGGCATGGCCACCGACATACCGCCACACAACTTGCGCGAAGTCGTCAGCGCCTGCATTCACTTGCTTGATAACCCCAAGGCCACGGTAAAGGAGCTGTGCGAGCACGTTCAGGGCCCGGATATGCCCACCGAGGCCGAACTGATTACCCCGCGCGAAGATCTGATCAAAATGTACGAAACCGGCCGGGGCAGCCTGCGCATGCGCGCGGTCTGGAGCAAGGAGAGCGATAGCGGCGACCTGATTATCAACGCGCTGCCACACCACGTCAGCGGCTCCAAAATTCTAGAGCAAATAGCCGCCCAAATGCAGGCCAAGAAGTTGCCTATGGTGACCGACTTGCGGGATGAGTCGGATCACGAAAACCCCACACGGCTGGTGATTACGCCACGGTCCAACCGGGTGGATGTGGAACAACTGATGCAGCACCTCTTTGCCAGCACCGACCTGGAAAAAACCTACCGGGTCAACATGAACATGATTGGGGTCGACGGTCGCCCCGGGGTGAAAAGCCTGGACGTCATTCTCTCCGAATGGCTCGATTTCCGTACCGATACCACCCGCCGACGGCTGCAGTTCCGCCTCAACAAAGTGCAGAAACGCCTGCACCTGTTGGAAGGCTTGCTCATTGCCTACCTGAACATTGATGAAGTCATTCACATCATCCGCACCGAAGACGAACCCAAAGCGGTGTTGATGGAGCGTTTCGAGCTGACGGACGTCCAGGCTGACTATATCCTGGACACCAAACTTCGCCAACTGGCGCGTCTGGAAGAAATAAAAATCCGCTCCGAGCAGCAAGAGCTGGAGAAAGAGCGGGACAAACTGGAGAAGACCCTCGGCTCCGCCGCCCGCCTCAAGACTTTGGTACGCAAGGAGCTCCAGCAAGTATCGAAAGACTATGGGGATGACCGGCGCTCACCGATCGTCAGGCGAGAAGAGGCCCAAGCCTTCAGTGAAACCGAGTTAATTGGCGTGGACCCGATTACCGTGGTGGTGTCGGAAAAAGGTTGGATCCGCTCGGCCAAGGGCCATGAAATCGATCCCGCGGCGCTCAACTACAAAGCCGGCGATGCCTTCAAGTTTGCCGTTCGTGGCAAAACCAACCAAAGCGTTATGCTGCTCGACTCCACTGGTCGAAGCTATGCCATTGCCGCTCATAACCTGCCCTCGGCCCGGGGCCAGGGCGAGCCCCTCAGTGGCCGCTTAAACCCGCCCAACGGCGCTACCTTCGAAGGAGCTTTGATGGGCGCTGACGAGCAGCGTCTGCTGCTCGCGTCGGACGCGGGCTACGGGTTCGTGGCCAAACTCGGTGATCTGTACAGCAAAAACCGAGCGGGGAAAACCATGCTCACCGTGCCCAAAGGCGGGAAAGTCCTGTCGCCACAGCCGCTGGATAACCCGGAGCACGACTTGCTCGCGGCGGTCAGCAACGAGGGAAGGCTGCTGGTCTTCCCGGTGGCGGAGCTGCCGGAGCTGGCGCGCGGTAAAGGCAACAAAATCATGAACATTCCCTCGGCCCGGGTACAGAGCCGGGAAGAGTATGTCATTGCGGTGTGCGTCATCGGTAAGGGGCAGGCGCTGACGCTGCACGCGGGCAAACGTCACCTGACACTCAAGGCCGGCGACCTGGACCACTACCGGGGTGAGCGAGGCCGTCGGGGCAACAAGCTACCGCGAGGTTTCCAGAAAGTGGACCGGGCCGAAGTGGTGTAACGGAAGATGTTGTGAGCAATACGGCGCCATAATAACAATGAGGACGAGCGATGAGTGACAAACGGCAATTTGTGCGTACGCCATTTAACTGTCGAATCAAGATTTATCATGAATCGATTGGCGAATTAATGGTCAAAACCCGGGACATTTCCGACGGCGGCGTGTTTGTCATCCTCGACCCCGACAAGGTGCCGCCTATTGGTTCGGTCGTTACCGGGCAGGTACAAGGGATGCCGGGCGATGCCCCCGTGGTGGATATGGAAGTGGTGCGCGCCGAGCCCGACGGGGTCGGCCTGAAATTTCTTCGGGAAGAATGAGGTGTAGGCGATGAAACGGGCAGTGTTACAACGCAGAGGGCTACCGCGGGCATGGAGCCTGGGTTTATCGGCGGTGGCGGCGACATGGCTGGCTCTAGGGTTGGTACAGTCCCCCTCGGCCACGGCCGCGGTGGTGTTGCAATACCATCACGTCAGCGAGGAGAGCCCGCCTTCCACCAGCGTTACTCCGGAGCGCTTCAAGGAACACATGAACTATTTGGTAAACCACGACTTCAAGGTGGTACCGCTGGAGCAGCTGGTGGCCGCCCTTAAAGCGGGCGAAAAGCTACCCGACAAGACCGCCGCCATTACCTTTGACGATGCCTATGAATCGGTTTATACCAATGCCCTTCCCGTGCTGAAAAAGCGGGACTGGCCCTTCACGGTGTTTGTAAATACCAATCCGATCGATGAGGAAAAGCACGGCTTCGTCTCCTGGGACCAGCTGCGCAAAATGGCTGAAGAAGGGGCCACCATTGCCAACCACTCCACGGCGCATAATCACCTCCAGCGCCGCAAGGCCGGGGAGGATGAGAAACAGTGGCGCGAGCGGATTCGCCACGAGGTCGTCAAAGCCGAACAGCGCATCGAGGAGGAGACCGGGCAGAGTCACAAAATGCTGGCCTACCCCTATGGGGAGTACAACAACCAAGTGAAGGCATTGCTGGAGAAGCTGGACTTTGTGGCCTTCGGTCAGCAGTCAGGCCCGCTGGGCCCTCACAGCGACTTGCGCGCGCTGCCGCGCTTCCCGTTTGGTGGGCCCTACGGCAGTCTGGAAGACTTTGCCACCAAGGTGAAAACTCGCCCCCTGCCGCTCGAAGCCGTCGCGTTATACGCCGACTGGGCGAGGAAAGAGCCGCTTGATGAAGTCGTGGTTAAAGAAGGCACCCGGCCGGTACTGGCCATGACACTGGAGGAAGCCTCCCTGGCTGGTCGAATTAGCTGCTTTGCCTCCGGCCAGGGTGCCATAGAGACGCGCGTGGAAGAGAACACCGTCCTCACTCGGGCCAACAAACCCCTAAACCCTGGCCGCACCCGCTACAACTGCACCGCCGGCACGGGCGAGTCCGGCCGCTTCTTCTGGTTCTCTCAGCAGTGGCTGGTGACCGGCGAGGACGGCGAGTGGCAACACGAGGATTGAGGCTTGTTCAAATGGGGCGCGGGTGGTGGTTTCTTTTGCCGTAGGGTAGGTAAGCGAAGCGCCACCTACCATTTGAGCCAATTGCGGTAGGTGGCGCTTCGCTTACCTACCCTACCGCGCTAAAATTTATCCGAGACCCTTAGACCACGGGTTACTACGGCGCCTCCTCGGCCTCCGTCTCTTCGTTCTCCTCCGGTGCCAGCCACACCTCTTTGACCCGCTCCAAGTTGTTATAACGAATCAGCTCCTTGAGCTCCTCAATGTATGCCTGCCCCCGACTGGAATAACGGTGCAGGCCCTCCACCATTACCAGCCCTGTTGGGGTTTGGCCCTTGGCCCGTTGTTGTGCGCGGATCTGGCGCACTTCCCGGTAGGCCCGGTTGGTATTGATGTTGCGAAAGTACGTAGAGAGCGCGTCATTAACGCTGTCGAACTTCTGCACTTCGTGGCTGGCCCCCGCTGAGCGCGCGCTGGGCACCAGGCCGCAGCCCTTGCGGTAGCACCATTGTCCGAACAGGTTATTGGCCTGCCGGGCGAAGCGTGAGGTGCCCCAGCCGGATTCGGCGGCGGCCTGGGCCAAGACCATCTCATCTGGAATAATATCGACACGGCGCTTAAGCTCTTCCAGCGCCTCAGGTGTCTCGGGGTAGTTGTCCTCGCTGACTCGGAAGTGAATGCGCAGCTTTTCCAACTGGCTGGCCTGCTCGTCAGTCAGTTCCCCCTCGCTCGCCAGAGTCTTGGTCATGCCCTCCACGTCGGCGCGCATCTGGCGCAGCTGATGATTCCGCCACTCCACCATTGGCAGCAGCATGCCGAAAAAGGCTCGCTTGCGTTCCGGTACCTGCTCGATCTGGGCAAAGTTGGGCAGGGTCTTCACCGTCTCGGGCCGCGAGATGCCGGGCACCTCCCCGGCGGGCTCCAAAGGCTGAGGCAGGTGGTGGGCCAGGAACAGTGTCAGGGCCAAACAGCCGGCGGCAAAGGCCACGAAAGTCAGGCCCGACAACCATTGGGTCACACCTTGCTTCATAGGATCTCCTTCGTTCATGCAAATTATTATTTAGGTTACGTGTGAGGGGGGCGGCGGGATCAGAGGTCCAGCTCGCGTCGCAACGCTTCCAGCCGCCTATGATTCTCCTCGGCGGATAGAGGCGTTTCCGTGGTCTCCGGCAATGCAGGGGGGTGTGGCTCCGGCAGTTCGGCACCGGCCATGACCCGGTCGCACAGGCGCCGGTAATGCCGCTCGAACACGGGAAAGGCGACCTTCTCCGGGCTGCTGGCCAGGAAAAACCAGTCGCTGGCCAACCCGGCGTGATATACCGCTGGGTGGCTCCAGCGCTGGGCCGCCTTCGGGCTGGGTGCCCGACAGGCTTCCACGTAGGCGCTGTGGGCATCGGGCAGACCGTAACTTTCCGGGTCGCCCTGGCAGGCGCGGATCATGCGATTGAGCGTGGGCAAAAACTCGGACTCTTCAATGACTTTGCGGGCGCCGCGACGGAGGGTCTCGGGCTCGAACTGGGTGAGACTCTCCAGCCAGAGCTTTTTGATCTGGTTGAGCACCTGGGTATCGCTGTAGGCCTTGTAGTACTGGTTGTGGTAGTTGATGCGAAACAGCGCGAAAGCCTCGTTCAGAGCATCGATATGGGCATCGGTGGCCGGCCCTCGCCTCCGCTCACCGGGCCCAGCTTCGGTCGGTGAGGTCTTGGACGAGGCTGCGATCGCGCGTTGTGCCTGCTCGGCGAGAGTCTTGCTGTCCTGCATCTTGGCCTGCCTGTGCGTTGTCGGTGGTCAGTGCGTGTTGGCGCGCCCAGTGGAATTTCACATGCTGCAGAAATTTGGTGTTCCAGGAGCTGTGCACTTGATTGCTATCGCGCCAGTAGAGCACGAACTCCGGCACCTGCCGTTGGGCGAAGGCCAGGTCGATATTGGCCAGCTTGAGAACGTCGTACACATCCCGGCTGGGCTGCCAGTTCTCGGGAATCCGCCGTGGCTCGGTATCGTGCTCCAGGGCGGCATTATACCTGAGCCATTGACGTTTGACGTGCTGGATGAACTTGCTGTTCCAGGTACGCCCTACATCGCCTCTTTCCTTCCAGTACAGCACAAATTCCGGGATGGCGTCCTCAATAAAGGCCAGGCTGATGTTGGCGTGCTTGACCAGTACCTCCAGGGCATCCCGGCTGGGGCGCCACTGGCTGTGCATGGCGTGTTCGTGATCCTGCCGGCTCTGCTGCTCGGTCTGGGCTTCGCGCCACTGGCGCAGCAAGTGCTTGAGAAACTTGGCCCCCCATGCGTGATGACTCTCGCCCCGCTCCCTCCAGTAGGCGATGAACTCCGGCAGCTGCTCCCAAACGAAGTGATCTGGGACGTTGTGCTGGGCAATGTGGCGCATCAGTTCCCGGTCGGGCCGCCAGCCCGGCCCAATCCGGTTGGCCCCGCCGCTTGCGGGACCGCTGGAAGGCGGTGGAGGCTGAGTGGCCGATGAGGGCTGGGGTGAATGAGCTCCTGACTCCTGCCCGCTCTCGTTGAAGGCAAAGTGCAACTGCTGACTCTCGCTGTAGGGCGGCGAGTCGATCAGAATGATGCCCTTGTCCCGCAAGCTCTTGCTGACCCGTTGCAAATCCAAGGCGCTCCAGAACGGCAGCAGGTGTTCAAGCTGGGAGCTGTCCAGCCGGTGCCAACGCTGCCCCTGTCGGTACTGGCCGGGCAGGTAATGCGCGATGTCGTTCAGGGCACTGAGCAAAATCGCCTCCTCCAGGCCAATGGTGGCGGCCAGGGAGGGCGAGAACAGGAGGGGTTTTTCTGAAATCAGGGATGACGTCATGGGCGCTACTTTAGCACTGTTTGCGGCCGGGGTGCATTGGGCTGTTATTATAGCGCTTTTGTGTCTGGGAAGGCCGGAGGTCATTTTGCCGAAGAACAAGTCCAAGCCACGCTTTACCGCCCGAAACTCGGATCGTCACGATCTTTATCAGCGCAGTGTCCAGGCCCCGGAGTTTGAAGTGGAGTTCTTTGATAAGACCTTCAAGAAGCTGCGCAAGCGCCGGCCTTTCTCCATGCGAGAGGACTTTTGCGGCACGGCGCTGTTATGTGGCGAGTGGGTCGACAGCCATAAAAAGCGCACGGCGCTGGGGGTTGATATTGACCCCGAGGTGCTTCAATGGGGAATCGATAACAATCTTGCACCCCTGGATGAGCCGGGCAACCGGGTTCGCCTGGCCCAGCGCGATGTGCGTACCGTCACCCGAGAGAAGTTCGACCTGGTGAACGCCATGAACTTCAGCTATTGGATCTTTCAGCAGCGCAAGGAAATGCTGCGCTACTTCAAGGCGGTGCGCAAATCCCTGGTAAAAGATGGCGTTTTCTTTCTGGATATGTACGGCGGTTGGGAATCTCAAGAAGTAATGGAGGAGTCCCGGAAAATTGAGGGCGGTTTTACCTATGTATGGGACCAGCACAGCTTCGACCCCATGACCAACGAAGCGGTCAACTATATTCACTTCCGCTTTAAAGATGGCAGCGAAATGAAACGGGCCTTTAAGTACGTTTGGCGTGCCTGGTCCATGGTGGAAATTCGGGAGCTGTTGGAAGAGGCCGGCTTCAAAAAGCTACATATATACTGGGACGTGGCCGACGGCAGCTTCCGTGAGCGCAAGAAAATGGACAATCAACCCGGGTGGCTGGCCTATATAGCCGCTTTAGTGTGATTGGGTGGCGGCCTAGGAGATGGCGGATGCGCTTCGCTTATGCCGCCCTACGGATCGCTCGTAATGATGATGGCTGCACTTCGGTTATCATGCCCTACAGATTGTCCGTAGGGCGGCATAAGCGAAGCGCATCCGCCACACCCACGCTACCGTAAGCTCCGATACTCTTGGTTACTGTCCGTCTTGCTGTACACAATCTGCCACAGTTGCCCTTCGCGCGAGCGGAAATAGGCCGCGCAACTGAGCAGGTAATATTTCCACATCCGGTAGAAGTTGCCTTTACCGTATTCCGGCTCCAGTTCGGGCCAAGCCTGTTCAAAATTTTCCCACCAAGCCATAAGGGTCCGGTCGTAATCGGGCCCGAAGTTGTGCCAATCCTCCAGTCGGA
Organism: Marinimicrobium locisalis; assembly: GCF_039822625.1. Taxonomy (NCBI): domain Bacteria; kingdom Pseudomonadati; phylum Pseudomonadota; class Gammaproteobacteria; order Cellvibrionales; family Cellvibrionaceae; genus Marinimicrobium; species Marinimicrobium locisalis. The sequence goes on along the minus strand of NZ_JBDLLG010000014.1, from coordinate 43,390 downwards.
ATAGGCCCAGGCTATTGTCGTTAACCAGGCGGCGGCAGGGAATTTCCCCGTTGGGGAAAATGTATTTTTCGATAAAAGGGTCCACGCCGTTCTGCTCCCGGTCGGTGCCGATGGTGTGCAACAGAAACAGACCCTCATCGGACAGCAGTCGGCAGGCGGTTTCGAAATAGGTTCGGTAGTTTTTGCGCCCCACGTGCTCAAACATTCCCACGGAGACAATACGGTCAAACTGACCTTCCAGCGCCCGGTAGTCAATCAGCTTTATATCCACCGGCAGGCCTTCGCAGTGGGCCTGTGCGAGTGCTTGCTGTTCTTTGGAAATGGTAATGCCGGTGACGTTTACGCCGTAATGCCGGGCGGCAAACTCCGCCAGACCGCCCCAGCCGCAGCCGATATCGAGCAGCGTCATGCCTGGCTCGAGCTTAAGCTTGCGGCAGATGAGGTCCAGCTTTTGATACTGGGCCTCTTCCAGGGTGGTGGCGTTGGCCCAATAACCGCAGCTGTAGATCATGCGAGAGTCGAGCATGCGCCGGTAGAGATCATTCCCAATGTCGTAATGGACCTCTCCGACCTTAAAGGCACGGTTGGGGTCCTGTTTGTTGATGACGGTGGCGCTGAGGTAGGCCTTGAGCAGTTCGAAGGTGCCGAATTTACGAAGCTTTCGTGGAAGGTGGGCCTGAAGCACGCGGGTCATCATTTGATCGATGCGCTCGCAGTCCCAAAGCCCGTCCATATAAGCTTCGGCGAACGCCAGGGGCGCTCCCGAGGACAGCACTCGGGACAAAAAAGAGCGGTCGTAAACTTGTATATCCCAGGGCTTGTCGCCGTTAACTTGAATGCCCGCCTCGGCCGCGAGCTTGGAAAAAAACGCTTCAGCGGCGGTGCGCTTGGAGCGAACCTCGGGGGAGTGCTCGGTGGTTGCTGTGTCGTTCGCCATAATCCGTCATACTCCTGTGGTGTTTGGGTACAGGGTGGCGGCACTGCACTGATCCGCGCGTGATGCAAGCCTACTGCGGGCCGCGACGCCAAAGGGCCAAGTTCTTGTGAAACCCGAGCCCTTTAGAATCTAAAAGCCTTGAACGGTGGAGTTCAATAGATAAAAGGTATTGAGCGGCTTGTCAACCCAAATTGCCTTATTCAGTGGGCGATGAGTTCGGGTAATGTACTTCTGGCAGCTGTTCCACCGCGGGCCGGGCGAACAAGTACCCCTGGAACAGGCGAATACCCATACGCTGCAGTACACCCAGTTCTGCCACGGTCTCCACGCCTTCGGCGATGACATCAATGCCCAGCTCGCGGGTCGTGTGAAAGACCCCCTCGACGATGGACTGACGGATTTTATTGCTGTCGATGTCCCGGATCAGCGCCATGTCCAGTTTGATAATGCCCGGTTGAAAGTCCGCCAGCAGGTTCAGGCCCGCATGCCCGGCACCAAAGTCGTCAATGGCGGTGGTGAAGCCCTGGGCACGGTACTCTTTGAAAATGGCTCCCAGGTGGGCGGGGTCGCCCACCGGTTCGGACTCAGTGACCTCAAAAATAATGTGGTCGCAGGGAAAATGGTAACGCTCGGCCGCCTCCAAAGTGGCTTTGATGCAGCTCTTGGGCTCATACACGGCGTTGGGAAGGAAGTTGATACTCAGGCCGCAGGTGACCTTCAGACGGGCGGCGAGCTCAATGGCCTTGATGCGGCAGGCCTGGTCGAATTGGTAGCGGTTTTCTTCGGTTACCTGGCTGAGAATTTCGAAGGCGCCTTCTCCCTTCAGCCCTCGAACCAGCGCTTCGTAGGCAAACACCGTTCGTTGTTCTATGTCCACAATGGGTTGAAAGGCCATGGTGAACTCAAATGGCAGTGACGGCAGGTCCCGGCAGCGGCTGCAGCCACCGGCCGTTTGTGCTTCAGAATCTGACATGAAATCTAACCTATACGTGCGTGTGAAGGCGCTCTGGACCCTTTTGCATTCGAGCGGTGTCCTCGATCCAGGATGCCCTCCCAGTATAGACAAGCCTCGCCACCAAGGCCTCGGTTCGTCCGATAAGAAGTGTAATAATGCGCCATCCATTCCGGTTTGGTTAGCTCAGGGCTATCAGTGCCATATTGTAAATCAAGTTTATTAATATAACGGGAATCATTATTATTCTTCACATAGGGTAAATAGTCGGGTTACCCATTGGTTTAATGGCAGAGAGGTGACGACCATGGCAAAAACAGCGACGTTTGCTGCGCTCCACTTCAGTGTGGCTTTTTGTGTCGCCTACGTGCTGACCGGCAGTTGGGTCGTAGGTGGCGCGGTGGCTTTGATCGAGCCGACCATCAATACGGTGGCTTTTCACTTTCACGAGCGGGTATGGAAGAGGCTGGAAAGCCGGCCCAAAATGGTCGCGCGGAACGTGTAAGAGCCATTTTGAGCCTTGGTGCGACTCACGCCCTCTGTCGAGAGAGTTGGTCAGAGATCATCCAGCGTCAGCCAGTACTCCTCCCGCTCCAACGGGGTCTCCTCGGTAAGAGTCGGGTTTTCAAGAGGGAAGGGGCGCCGGTTTTTCAAATTGGAACGGGTCAGAGCGTCTTCAATCATATCCGTGCCATAGAAATACTCGTCAAAGCGTCCCGCCGCCAACGCCTGGTCCAGCCCGTCGTGAATGGCCTGGGCCAGCTCCGGTTTGTCGGGGCTCACAAACAAATAGAAGGGCAGCTTGTAGACCAGCACCAGGTTGTCTTCCACCGCCAGGGGGAGGTCTGGGTGGGCGGCCAGTTCCGTCCAGGGCTCTAGTACGCCTCGGGGGAAGGCATCGAAACGTCCTCCTTCCACCATATAAAAAAGGTTGTCATATTTGCTGGTGGTAATCACTTCCAGGCCGTTGCTTTCCAGGATTTTGATATCGGGCCAGCCCGCGCCCTGGCCAAATGTCAGTTGCTTGAGGTCTTCGAAGTCCTCTACCTGGTCAAAGCGGCTCTGACGTTTCGGGTTGATGATAAAAATCCGATAGCCCAGCAGCCCCTTGAGCAAGGGAAAGCGGATGGGCAACAACTGTTCCTCTACCTCCCGGTTTGACGCCAGCCACATAACGTCCATCTGGTCGGCTTCCAGGCGCTCAATGGCGCGCGTCTGCGTGATTGGGTCACGGCCCACCTCTACCTCGTAATCGCCTTCTATGTATTCCAGGGCAATCCTGAGTGCCCCCACAGCATAGGCGTCCAGCGGGTGATCGGTCTGATTGACCCGCAAAGCGGTCTGGGCGGAAGCCGTAAGGCTGCCGCCAAGCAGTAATGTCAGGGTCAGGCCCCGCAGGGCCTTTGGTCCGAGTCTCGGGATGCGCCTCGGAAGAGAAAAGAGCGACAACATGGTGGGTAGCCTCAGATCTTGAACTTGTGCATCCGCGCTTGCAGCTCGTTGTTCTCCTGAAGTAGCTCGGAGGAGCTGGAGCGCATGGTTTGAGCGTGGTCCGCCACCGTCTCGGAAAGGCTGGAGAGGGCGGTAATGAATTGGTTGACCTCGTTCGCCACGGCGCTTTGTTCCTCCGCCGCTGTGGCCACCTGGTGGTTCATGTCATTGATGGTGGTCACATGCCCCTGAATGCTTTGAAGCACCGCTTCCACCCGCTTTCCGGTCTCCACCGTTTCTTCGGCCCAGCGGGTGTTCTCGCTCATGGCATCATGAGCCTGGTCAGCGTCTGACTGCAACTGACGCACAATCTCTTCAATCTCTTCAGTGGAGGTTTGGGTGCGCTGGGCCAGGGTCCGGACCTCATCGGCCACCACGGCGAAGCCCCGACCCTGGTCACCGGCGCGAGCCGCTTCAATGGCGGCGTTCAAAGCCAGCAAGTTGGTTTGCTCGGCGATAGCCCGGATCACTTCGATCACCTTGCCAATGTTCTGGCTGCTGGATTTGAGTGAGTCAATTTTCTGTGCGGTGGTTTCGATCTGTCCGGTCAGTTGTTGGATGTTGGTCTGAGAGCTGCGCACGACCTGTGAGCCTTCATCCGAGGCCTTCTGGGTATCGCGGGTCCGCTCGGCGGTTTCCCCGGAGGAGCGGGCCACCTGCTCGGCCGAAGCGGCCAACTGATTGAGTGCCGCCGAAGCCTGTTCCAGCTCCCGCAACTGTTGCTCGGTGGAGCGCGCGGTATCGTCGGAGGCGCTGCTCATCTGGCGCACGTGACCGTCAAAGGTATGGGTTAGCTCGACCACGCCGCCAATAATGGAGGCGATCTGGTCGATGACCTGGTTGTAATTGTGGGCCAGGTGAGCGATCTCATCGCCGCTGTCGGCGGGCAGGCGGCTGGTCAGGTCTCCGCCCCCTTGGGCGATTTTGGCCAAATTGCCGGATATCAGGTTCAGGGGCCGCACGATAATGCGACGGGTCAGTATTGCCAGGGTGATGAGCACCGCCAGGACTAGCGCCACCACAATAACCAAGCCCATGGTGACCTGGTTGGCCAGCACGGTTTGCATCTGCTTGGAGGAAAACACCACATCGTACTGGCCGATCACAGCGCCCTCGCGGACAATTTCCAGGTCACTCCGCCGGAGTCGCTCGGCGTCACTGCTGCCCGCTTCCCCGGCCTGGGCCAGGGGCTTGCCGCGGTGGTCGGTGACTACCAGCCGGTCGATCAGCGCGGTGTTCACCAGAGACTGGGCGATCGCTTCGATTTGCTGGAAATCATAGGCAAACACCGGTTCCAGCAGTGAGGAGTGAATGAGCTCGATGTTGCTCTGTACCTCCTGCTCGAAAGTGGTCCGCTGCTGATCCGCGATGGTGTAGTAGCTGGCGGCCATAATCAGCGCGGCGACGGTGAGCATCAGGGCCGTCATGGCGATCATGAGCTTGGTGGATAGGGAGCGTAGCATTCGAGAGACCCCAGGCTGGCAATATAACTTATGGTGTTTTCCAGTATTTATAGCAGAAGCGTGCCAAAAGTACAGCGGCAATATTTTGACGACAATAAGGGGGAGGGAGAAGCGCGAGGGGCTTATGGAGTGCGCCGGCGGTGGACCGCGCGCCCCACCACTCTACTCTTCCGCCTCTTCGCGTTGCTGGTCTCGCCGGTACACGAGGCGGCCGAAGAATACGCCGGCCTCAAACAACAGCCACATGGGTACTGCGAGGAGGGTTTGGGATATGATATCCGGTGGGGTCAGCATCATACCCATCACAAAGCAGCCTACCACCACATAGGGGCGCTTTTGGGCTATCCCATGGGGGGTAATGATGCCGGCGTGAATCATCAAAATGGTGGCGATCGGAATTTCAAAGGCCACGCCGAAGGCGAAAAACAGCTTGAGCACAAAATCCAGATAGCTGGAAATGTCAGTCATCACCGAAACATCTTCGGGCCCCACGCTGGTAAAGAAGCCAAAAATCAGTGGAAACACTACAAAATAGGCAAACGCCATACCGCCGTAAAACAAGACCACGCTGGAGGCCAGCAACGGCATGGCCAGTTGCTTTTCGTGCCGGTACAGCCCGGGCGCGATAAAAGCCCAGATCTGGTGAAGAATAAAGGGGGCGGCCAGCAGCACCGATACAAACAGGGTTAGTTTGAACGGCGCGAGAAAGGGAGAGGTGACATCAGTGGCAATCATGCCGGTGCTCTCCGGCAGGAACTTCTGCAACGGCGCCGCCGTCATGCTGTAGATGTCATTGGCAAAATAGAACAGGCCGAGAAAAATCAGTAGCACAATCACGACGATACGTAGCAGTCGGTTGCGCAGCTCGATCAGGTGCTGGACCAGTGGTAACTCTTTATCGGTAGAGGATACGGTCATGCTTGGGCTCAGGAAGAGGAGGGGCGCGGTTTGTCGGTGTTGTCGGTTTCTTCCGGTTCGGCGGCATCCGGATCGGGCGCTCGCGCCGGCTCGGAGTCAATAATGGCTTCGCCGCTATGGGTGTCCCGCGTGTGGGCCGGGCTTTCATCGGCCTCGGCGGTATGAGCGTGGTCGGGCAGCTCGGGCTCTTCCTTGTACTGTCGTCGGGGCTTGTCGAGGCTGCCTTCACTGACCGCTTCCTCCACTTGGAGGCGGGTGGCCTCCAAGCTGCGCATGACCTCCTCGTTGTGCAGCTGTCGGCGGATATCATCGGCCCCCAGCTGTCGCTCCAGCTCGCTACGGGTATCTCGCAGGCTGCGCTTGAGCCGACCAATCCATAGGCCCACGGCGCGGGCCGCTTCGGGCAAGCGCTCGGGGCCGATTACCACCAAACCCACAATGGCGATAATCAATAGCTCAAAGAAGCCAATATCAAACACTTAGGCGTCCTTCATCAACGTCAGTCATCAGAGCGGACTCAGTGCCGTGTTTTTTCGTCGGCGGCGGCTTTTTCCGACTGTTTCTCGGTGCTCTCTGTGCTCTCGGTCTTGTTCTCAACATTGCGCTTGGCGTCGCTCTGTTCGCCCTCCTCCGGCTCGCCCGAGGTGTCATCGTCGTCTTTCACGGATTTTTTGAAGCCCTTGATGGCTTTGCCAAGGTCGGTGCCGATACTGCTCAGGCGTTTGGTGCCGAACAGCAGCACCACAATGGCGAGAATGATCAGTAACTGCCAGATGCCAATACCACCAAAACCCATAACCTTTTCCTCTACTTATCAGTGTTGGCCCGCGCGGCTTTCTCAGCGTGGCCGGATAAATCAAAGCGCCGAGCCAGCTCGAGGAGCACGGCGTCTGCATTTTCGCCCAAGTGCGACAACATGACCAGACTGTGAAACCACAGGTCGGCCGTCTCCGCAATCAGGTGCTGTGTATCGCCATCGGCGTGGGCATCCTTGGCCGCCAGTAGGGTTTCGGTACACTCCTCCCCAACCTTTTCCAAAATCTTATTCAGGCCCTTGGCGTGCAGGCTCGCTACATAGGAGGAGGCGGGGTCCGCCGCCTGTTTGCGTTCCTCTAGCACCTGGGTCAGTTCCGCCAGGACGTCTTTGGTCTGTATAGCTGTATTCACTTGTCGCATCAAGCCTTTTAGTCGGTGTGCCTTGGAGATCAGTAAATATTCTTCGGGTCTTTCAGCACCGGGTCCACGGCGTGCCACTGGCCCTCGCGCAGCGCCCGATAGAAGCAGGACTCCCGCCCGGTGTGGCAGGCAATGCCGCCGAGTTGCTTGACCTTAAGCACAATGGCATCGCCGTCGCAATCCAAATAAATGCCCTGCAGCTCTTGCACATGGCCGGAACTCTCGCCCTTGCGCCACAGTTGCCCGCGCGAGCGAGACCAGTAAACGGCGCGGCCTTCACGGGCGCTCAGGGCCAGGGCCTCGCGGTTCATCCAGGCCATCATCAGAATACGGCCGGTATCGGCATCCTGAGCAATGGCGGGGGTCAGACCGTCCGCGTTCCATTCTACCTGGTCGAGTGATTCTTCGGTGATATTTAGGGAGGTATTCTCGCTCATTCGTGGCCTTGTGGTGCGCTCAGTGGGAGTCGAAGTGTAGCAGGACTGCGGGGATGGCGTCACGACTCGCTCAAAGGAAGTAGGGGCAACCCTTTGGGGCGGGGCGCTTCGGCCGTAGAAAGGTGCCCTCCTTGGCACTGCCGCTTTGCCTCAAGCCGCTGCCCAGCGCCCCTGAGCGTAGGCTTGGATTTGTCCGCTGACGTCGTCCAACTGGAAGAGGTAGAGCCAGCCATTGTCTACGAGCATACGCAGTGATTCGTGACGCTGGATAATTGATTCAATCGCCTCGGCGGGCGCCGCCAAATACACACTCAACCGCAAAGGTTCGTGCATCCAGCGCTCGCCGTTATGCAGCGACTGCTTTGGCAGGCCAATACGGAGGTCCCCGCCGTTGCCCTCGAACACGCCTAGATGCCCGCCCACCACGTTGTGCAGCACCTTGTTGCCGCTGCCAAACTTGCGATTGTCCGCCGTGGAGCTGTTGTACTGCATGTTGATCCAGTGAGCGACCACCATGGGAGCGGTCATGATCAGCTCCAGGCGCGAGAAGTCCTGATCGGTGCGCCAGTCGTAGTCGTGCAGGAAGCTGCGCCCCTTGAGGTCAATGGGCGCGGTCACTGAGCGCGGTGCGGCGATAAAGCTGGCGTTGTTGGCCAGCCCCCATTCCGGGCGGGTCTGGGCCCAATCGGCCTCCCTTCGCGCCAGTGTATCCAAGAGACGCTCACCCTCGGGGGCGAGGCCCTGGGCCTTCGCTCGCTCTTGCCGAGCCTGTTCCCCAGCCTCTTCGAGCCATTGCCGCGTCGTCTGCGGGAGACTGTCGCGGTTTTCCAGCACCTCGATACGGTCGGTGATGGTGTGGTGCAATGCGGGCACAAAGCGGCTTTGCGCAGGGATTTCAATGCCCGCTTCGGCCAGTTCGGTGCGAAGGTCGGGATCATTGAGCAGTCGGGCGAGGGCCCTTACCGACACCTCCCCCGATTGCCCGCCGCAGGCGCCACACTCCAGCCCGGCGGCGTGGGGGTTGTTGGCGCTGTGGCTGCCATGCCCTACCAATAGAACATGGGGCGCAAAGTCGCGGGTTAGCCCCATGGCAGTGAGTGCGGTGTGGGCAAGCTGAACTTTGTCGGCCAAACTCAAGGCCGTGCCCGAGTCCCGCCATTGCCAGGTCAGTGACTCCATCGCCTGGGGCGCACGCTTTGCTTTGGGGGCAAGAGAGCGGCGCAGGAGCTTCCCCGCGTACAGCAGGCCGCCGGCCTCCACCGCGCTGAAGGTGGCCGTGGCTGACTGGCTCCACTCCTGGAGACGTGCCCGCCAGTTCAATGTTTTCGCCGACCGCTGAGCGCCCGGCGGTGAATCGCCCTTGAGGGTAATCTGGGGTGCCAACAGGCCCGGCAGGTGCGGTTGTTCCAGCGACGAGCCGGAGGGGCGGTAACTCAAAGGCAGCCCGAAGAAGCCGGCAAACCCCAGGGTTTGGATGGCAGGGTTCTGATGTTCAAGCGCCCGGCGCAGTGGCTCTGAGCGGACGTCTATACAGAACACGGCCTGCAGTGCGGCGGTGGTCGCTGGCGGCGCGGCCCGCACCGACTCACTCAATGCCTGGTGGAGTGGCTGCTGGTAGGCCAATTCAGAGGCGCCCTGCCAGACCCAGAGGGGCTGTTGGGCGCGTCGGTGGCGCTCAACCAAAGCTGGCAGCTCCGCTAGCTCGCGGCGCCAGAGGGTGCTAAGGCGTTCGGCTTGCGAGGGTTGCTCCGCCTGGATGTAGCGCCACAACACCAGCTCCCAGGCGAGGCGGATGGCCAGCAGGCTGCGCATGGCGGTCGTGGTCGCCGCCCGGTCCGGCTCGGAAAGGCTTCTTTGCCAGTCCTCATAAGCCACCCAGGCGGCCCAGCCGTTGATGTCCAGCAACAGGGCCTGGCTATAGTCGCCCAACTGAGCGGCGTCCGTGTCCAGTTCGGCAGTGGCGGCTTGGAACAGCTCGGCCTCGGTTGGGGGCAGAGTGCCAAAATATTGGTCCAGCCCGGGCTCATCCATCAAAATGGAGATGCCACGGTCCATCTTGGTGACGGCCAGCCAGTGTTGATACAGGCTTTTGGATGGGGCAGTGCTCAAACGCTTGGGGTTGAGCGGACCATCTTCCTGAAAGTAAGCCGCGCAAAACTGGCTGATTTGGTGAGTGATTTCATCCCGCCAGGCCATCTTATGCTGCCGGTCCCGGCGGGCGTCCACCAAGTCACTGATGTTGTGCCAATGGGGAAGTCGGCTCAATTCCCTCACCACATCCAACAGGTTTCTATAGCTGCCTCGGTATCCGAGCTGCTCGGCGGCCTTTTTCAGGTGCTGCTCGGTGATCTGACCCTGTTGCCAGCGCTCCAGGTAATGACTCGGTGGCATGAGGCAACGGACATAAGCCAGTGCTGACAGGCGGGCGGACACGGTTCCAAAGTGCTCCCCTCGCATGGTCCAGAAAGGGTTTACGGCGATCAATCGATCCAGCGGCCAGGTGGGTGCCACGCTGGCGCAGGCACGGTCCAGCGCCCGCTCTTGCGAAGGGGTGAGGCGGTTGGGGGTGAGGGTGGTTTCGATCTCCACCGCGGTAGTGGTTTTTTCGTGCGCCGTCATAGGGACACCTCGCGAGAAGCCGATTGCAGTTGTTTGGCCCGGATACGACTGGGTAAGTCATGGGGCCAGAGTCTCAATGTGGTTTTGGTTACCCACTCATCCAAATAGAAGCCGGCGTAGAAGTAAGTGTTTAGGGCTTGAAGGCGGCGGCGGTGTAGCCCGTAACGCTGAAGGCCATAGCCGACGAACAGCACAATAAATAGCCCGCTGACCCAGAGGTCCGCCCAAAGCGAGGGCACATGCTCAGGAGTCGGCAGCAGCACCGAAAACAGGGACTTCAGGCCGAAGTAAGCGGTTACAATCAACGCGGCCAGGGCGAAAAAGGCCGTGCCGGAGCCCTCCGTGCCTTGGCTGCGTCGCTCCGCCAGCAGGGCGGTTAACGCCAGGGTCAACAATACCCAGGGGCTGAAAGCGTCGAAGGCGGAGGAGTCGGTCGTGAAGCGGACAAGCACGGCCAGCCCTGTGACCAGCGCGATGCTCAGCCCACCCGCCACCAACCATTGGATCGTGGTAGGCCGCGCGGCCGGGGCCTGACGCCGCTGCAAGTTTTGCTGCACCGCTTCCCCGGAACTGAGGAAGGCGTAAGCTTTGTAGCAGGAGTGGGCCAGCAGGTGCAGCAATGCGAGCTCCACCAAGCCCAGAGCGATCTCCACCAGCATTAGCCCCATCTGGGCGCTGGTGGACCAGGCCAGACGCACCTTGATGCTGATCCGCGTCATCATGGTTAACGCCGCCAATACGCTGCTAATTCCGGCCACTACCAGAATAAGTGCTTGGGCCGGCGTGGACTGGAGCAGCAAGGGCGAAAACAGTAGCAAAAGGTAGCCGCCGAGGTTAATGACCCCGCCGTGGAGCGCAGCTGATACCGGAGTGGGCGCTTCCACCACCTGAATCAGCCAACCGTGCAGCGGCAACTGGGCGCACTTAATCAGCGCGGCCAGGCCGAGCAGGCAAGCCGCTACCTGTTCGCTGGCCGACAGCGCCCCCCCTGGCGTTGTGTAGGCGCCCACGATGGTGGTGATCTGAGCGCTGCCGTGGTGTAGGTACAGCAGCACAAAAGCCGTCAGAGCACACAGCTCGGCGGCGCGGGCGAACAGGAATTTTTTGTGGGCGGCCAGGGCGGCTCGCGGGCGTTGGGGGTAGAACATCAGTAGTTGGTGCATGGCCAAGCTGATACTGAGCCAGGCCGCCAGGAACAGCAGCAGGTGGTTGCTAAGCACCGTCACGCTGACCGCCGCAAACACGGCTTGGACGAGGCCGACGAACCGTTGTTCGCGGGGCTCGCCTTGCAGATAAGTGGCGCTATAGCGAACCACCACAAAGCCTATAAAGTTGGCAAGTAACAGCATGATCAGGTTCAGGGGCGCGCTTTGCCACCAGGCGGAGACCGCAGGCAGCATCCCCAGCAGCCCGAGCCCTAGCAGCGCCGCCGAGAGAACCACCGCAATCAAGGTGGCGCCTTGGGCGATACGCCAGGCACTTGCGGGGTTTTGCCGAATGCCGAAGAGGGCCCCCAATGCCAGAACAACGGGCACCAGAGAGAGTAATAGGGCGGGTAACAGCGAACTCCAATTCATGACATGACTCCGTGGATGAATGGAGGGCGCAGTATCAGGCGCCGGCATCTTAGAGTAAAATAGATATAAACTTATAAATCGTTTACTAAAAGAGAACGATATGGCCCGACTTAACTATCATCACCTGTATTACTTCTGGCGAGTGGCCGCCGAGGGCAATCTGACGCGGGTCGCCGAGGCGCTGCATCTATCCCAAAGTGCCCTCTCCTCGCAGATTCGTCAGTTGGAGCATCGGATGGACACGCCGCTGTTCGAGCGACGCAATCGCACGCTGGTATTGACCGAAGCGGGGCGGCAGGTGTTTAACTACGCGGAGGTAATTTTCACCAAGGGTGAAGAACTTGAGTCACTGATCAGTCGGGGTACCGAGCCCGAATATCAGCGTCTGCGCATTGGAATGCTTTCCACCATGTCGCGCAATTTCATCGAGGGGTTTATCCAGCCGCTGCTGCATCGGACATGCCAGAAGGTGCATTTCAGCCTGCACGCCCGGGGCATGGCCAACCTGCTCGATGGCCTGGCCCGCCATGAATTCGATGTGGTGCTCACCAATACCCAGCTGCAGCCGTCGGGTTCCCCGAATGCGGCCTGGCAGAGCCAGTTGTTGGCTCGCCAGCCGTTGTCGATCATCGGCCCCCCCCAGAGTACGCCGACCTCCCCCTTTCCCGAGGGTTATAGCGGCTTGCGCTGGGTGTTGCCCGGCGAACACCACGAAATTCGCCGCGCGTTTGACGGCTACTGCAGTCTCCACCAGTACCGCCCGGATATTCTCGCCGAAGCCGATGACATGGCGATGCTGAGGCTACTTGCCCGCGACAGCGGCGCGTTGAGTGTGCTTCCCGAGGTGGTGGTGAAGGACGAACTAGAGCAAGGGCGACTGGCCCGCTACGAGCGACTGCCCAATGTTTACGAAAACTTCTACGCCATTACTTTGCCGCGAGAGTTTATGCCCAGCTTGGTTTCGGAGCTGTTGGCCCGGCCGGTGAAAGACCTGGCTTAGCCGTGCGCCGGGGCGCAGTGGTATCCTGTCACGGTCATGAGGTTTGGGGTGTTGTGCATGCGTTGGTTGTATTCATTGTTGTTGTATCTACTAACACCGTTATTGTTGTTGCGGTTGTTGTGGCTGGCGAGGGGGAATCCGGCTTGGAAGCGGCGCTGGGGTGAGCGGTTCGGCGCGGTGGGGCCGTTGGCAACGGAAAGAACGTTGGTGTGGCTGCACGCCGCCTCCGTGGGCGAGGTATTGGCGGCGCAGCCGCTGATCCGGGCCCTGGAACAGGAGCCGGAGCTCGCGCTGCTGGTGACAACGACAACACCCACGGGCTCCGAGCGGGTGTCGGCACTGTTTGGTGACCGGGTCCATCACGCTTACGCCCCGATTGATTTGCCCGGCTCGGTCAGCCGGTTTTTGCGGCGGGTACAGCCCCGGATGCTGCTGATGATGGAAACCGAGCTTTGGCCGAACCTGGTGGCGGCATGCCACCGCCGCGAAATCCCCACTTTACTGATCAATGGGCGGCTCTCGGAGCGCTCGGCCCGCGGTTACAGCCGTTTTTCTTCCCTTACCCGGCCCATGCTTCGGCAATTGAGCGAGGCGTGCATTCAGAATCGGGCGGATGCCGAGCGGTTTCAGGACCTGGGACTGCGGCCGGAGACCACCCATATTACTGGAAATATCAAATTCGACCTGACCCTGGAGGAGAGTGTGCGTCGGCACGCCGAAACCCTGCGGCGGCAGTGGCGCCCGGAAGTGAGTCGCCCAGTATGGATCGCCGCCAGCACCCACCGCGGCGAGGATGAAGTGATCCTGGAAGCATTTGGCCGCGTGCGAAGTCAGATGGCGACTAACCCCCTGCTCGTGCTGGTGCCCCGCCACCCGGAGCGGTTCGAGCCGGTCACCCAACTGTGTCGCGAGCGCGGCTTTCAAGTGGCGTGCCGCAGTGAAAATGCAGCGCTCGGGGCGGAGGTCTCAGTACTTGTGGGGGATGTGATGGGGGAGCTCTTGGCCATGTATGGGGCAAGCGATGTGGCCTTCGTCGGGGGTTCGCTCATTCCCAATGGCGGGCACAACCTGGTGGAGGCCGCCGCCTGGGGTTTGCCGCTGTTGAGCGGGCCGAGTCAGTTCAACTTTGCTGAAGTCTCCAAGCTGCTCTCCGATGCCGGTGCGCTCAAAACCGTGGGAAATGCCGAGGAGTTGACCGAGGCGGTGATTGAACTGCTGGACTTGGACGAGTTGCGCAGTGCCCGGGGCAACGCGGCGCGCGAAGTGGCGGAGGCCAATCGCGGCGCCCTGGAGAAAACCCTGAACCTCATTCGGCGCTATTTATAACCCACGCGGGGCGCAACCCCGTAAGCCCCACGCCGCTGCCAACGCTCTGTGCCACTTTCGTCGGATTACGTGCTTCGCGCTAATAGGACTTACTCCTCCCCCCAGCGGGGCATCAAGTCCTGCTCCAGCCCCAACTGGTCGAGAATGCGCGCCACAACAAAATCCACCAGCTCCTCCACCCGGCTCGGCTGCATATAAAACCCCGGGCTGGCGGGCACCACCACCGCGCCCATGCGGGTGAGCTTGAGCATATTCTCCAGGTGTATTTCCGAGTAGGGAGCTTCCCGGGGCACCAGGATCAATTGCCGGCGCTCCTTCAGCGCCACATCGGCGGCCCGCTCGATCAGATTGTTGCTCGCCCCGTGGGCAATGGCCGACAGACTACCCCCGCTGGCGGGACAGATAACCATGGAACTGGCCGAACTGGAACCGGAGGCCACCGGAGAAAACCAGTCCTCACGGCCAAACAGCAACAGCTGTTCATCCTCCGCCCCGAAGGTCTGACTCAACATCAATTGCTGCTCCTCCAGAGCTGCCGGCAGCTCGAGGTTGGTCTCAGTGCGAATGACCACCTCGGCGGCGCTGGAGAGCAGCAAATACACCCGACAATCCGCCGCCAGCAAACATTGCAGCAGCCGCAAACCATATTGCGCGCCGGAAGCGCCGGTCATGGCCAGTGTCACTGTGCGCTCAAATTCCATGGTCTCTCCTGTTGTTGTGGCGGATAAGCCTGCGCATCCGCCATTACCCAAGCTTACAACGCATGCCGATTCAATTGATTCACCAACTTCTGATGAATGCCATCGAACCCGCCATTGCTCATAATCACAATATGGCTACCACTCTCCGATAGTGCCAGAGCGGCGTGAATCATCTCATCCGTATTGTGCTCCAGCTGAGCGGGCACCGAGCTATGGTTGACCAGCGCCTCCAGATCCCAGTCGCTTTCTTTCGGCTGATACCACAGCACCGCGTCGGCATCGGAAAACGCATTCTTAAGGGCCTCCCGGTGAATACCCATCCGCATAGTGTTCGAGCGCGGCTCAACCAACGCAATAATCTTCTCCTCCCCCACCTGGGCCCGCAGACCGGCCAGGGTTGTCCTGATGGCCGTGGGGTGGTGGGCAAAATCATCGTACACCCGAATGCCGTGCACATCCGCCAAGCACTCCATGCGACGCTTAACGCCCTTGAACTGCGCCAGCGCCTCGGCGCCAATCTCGGGTGTTACGCCCACATGCCGGGCGGCGATCAGAGCGGCCAGGCCGTTCATGACATTGTGCTGGCCGGTCAGCGGCCATCTCACCTCGGCAACCGCCTCGCCTTGATGCAGCACCTCAAAGGCACTGCCGTCGGTGTTGATCAGGCGAAAGTGCCACTGGGCCCCCTCGGTCCCGAAGCACTCGCGCGGTGTCCAGCAGCCTTGCTCCAAGGTCTGCTCGATCGCCGGCGCCTCACTGGGGGTGATAATTTGCCCGCCACCGGGAACGGTGCGGACCAAGTGGTGGAATTGGCGCTGAATGGCGGCCAGATCGGGGAAAATATCGGCGTGGTCGTACTCCAGGTTGTTGATCACCAAAGTGCGAGGGCGGTAGTGGACGAACTTTGAGCGCTTATCAAAAAAGGCGCTGTCGTACTCATCCGCCTCCACCACAAAAAAGGGCGTTGCCCCAAGGCGCGCCGACTGGGGGAAGTTTTGGGTGACACCGCCAATTAAAAAGCCCGGTGCCATATGGGCGTAGTCGAGAATCCATGCCAGCATGCTGGCGGTGGTGGTTTTGCCATGGGTACCGGCCACCGCCAGTACCCACTTGCCCGGCAGCACTTGCTCGCGCAACCACTCCGGCCCGGACGTGTAGGGTAGCCCCCGCTCCAGCACGGCTTCCACCTCGGGGTTGCCCCGACTCAAGGCATTGCCGATGACCACCAAGTCCGGTGCCGGCTCCAGATGCTCCGGGTGATACCCTTGAAGCAGCTCAATGCCGGCCTCCGCCAGCTGTGTGCTCATCGGCGGGTAGACGTTGGCGTCGCTCCCGGTCACCCGGTGGCCGAGCTCCCGTGCCAGCAGCGCCAGGCTGCCCATAAACGTTCCACAAATACCGAGAATGTGAATATGCATAAAGGTTCGTTAGCTTGCCTGAAAAGGACTAAGTGTACGCCTTCATGCCGCTGTGGAGTAGGTGCCGGTTTACCTCTGTTCAATTTTGAATTGGCCGATCAACTGCTCCAGGCTTTCACTCACTTCATTCAACGTCTCGGTGTTGCCGGCGGTGTCGTTGAGCTCCACTAGCATCTCATCGCTCAGGCTGCTCAGCTGGCTCAGGCTAGCCGCTATGGTGTTGGCGGTTTGGGACTGCTCCTCGGCGGCTGAAGCGATGTGGTGCGTCATGTCGGTGATGGTTGTGACCGAGTCGTTGATGGTGGTTAGCCGATTTTTAACCCCGTCGACCTGGGTGCGCATTTTCTCCGATTGCTCGTGGCTGGTTTTCATTGAGGCCACGGCCCGCGCGGTATTGCTCAGCAGCGCGTCGATCATTTCCCGGATTTCATCCGTGGAGCTCTGGGTGCGGCTGGCCAGAGTGCGAACCTCATCGGCCACGACCGCGAACCCTCGGCCCTGCTCGCCGGCTCGGGCCGCCTCAATGGCGGCATTCAGCGCTAGCAGATTGGTCTGTTCGGCCACGCCGCGAATGACATCCAGTACGCCGCTGATCTGCCCGGACTGTTCATCCAGCTGGGTCATGGCCTTGCGGGTCTGCTCAATATCGCTGGCCAGGTTTTCCATGGCATCTCGGGTGGACTGGGCGTCTTCCTGGCCGGCACTAGAGTCCTGGCTGGCTGTTTGGGCCGCGTTGGCGGATTCGGTAATCCGCTGAGCGACGTCTTGGGCGGTAACGCTCATTTCCTCGATCGCCGAGGCGACGGTGTCCAGCTCACGCTTCTGCTGATCGTAGGAATTTCTGGCGTCCGCCATGGCTTGACTGGCCTGCTGGGCGATTTCCCGGTTTTGGGAGACCAGGGTTCCTAAATTACCAATCACCCCAGAGAGCTTGTCTGAAAAACGATTGAACCCCTGGGCCAGCAGAACCAGCTCGTCTTTTCCCTCGGTCTCAAGCCGCTGGGCTAAGTCACCCTCGCCGCTGGCGATGTCCTCCATGGCGTTTACGGTGTGTTTGAGCGGCCCGACAATGCTTTGCGCCACTAAAAGTGTCAGTCCCACCAGTGCTGCAAGGCCAAGGAGCACCAATACCAACGGTGAGGCCATGGCTGCCCAGAAATCTTCTTGCACATCGTCAAGGTAGATGCCGGAGCCGAGCACCCAGCCCCACGGGCCGAACTCCTTTACATAAGAGACCTTATCCACGGGCTTATCAAAACCCGGCTTGGGCCAAGCATAGTTAACAAAACCGTCGCCTTGGTTGGCAACTGCCTTTTCCATTTCCACGAAAAGATGTTTGCCGCCGGGGTCGGCGATCCCGGAAATGTCGGTCCCATCCAGGTGAGGACTGAAGGGATGATGGACCATGTCCAGGTCTCGGTTCTGTATCCAGAAGTAATCATTGTCACCGTAGCGCATGGACCCCAGAAGCTCCTTGGCGGCACGCTGGGCTTCTTCCCGGCTCATGGCGCCGCTCTTCTCCTGTTGGTAAAAGTGTTCCATCACAGAAATACCTGCCTCGACCAAGTGCCGCGTCTTGACCGCGCGCGAGTCCAGGAGGCTGCTGTGGTGGTGGCTGGCAAAAAGTCCGGTAAGTCCTCCCACTACGAGCAAGGTAAGGGCAATAACAGCTATCAAACGCTGAGAGATGGTGTATTGACGTAAAAATGACATAAGAGAGCGCCCCAATGCGATAACCGGTTATATCAGCTGCGTAAGTGTTCCGCAGGTGATTATAGGTTATCGGCGGCGACGCGCAGAGCTTGATAGGGGCACGATAAGGAGGGGCTAGTGGTCCTCCCAAAGCTCTTCCAGTCGTGCCTCTCGGCCGCAACGGAAGCGATAGTATTTGTAACGGATCGGATTCTTTTTGTAGTAGTTTTGATGGTACTCCTCCGCCGGGTAGAACTCGGAAGCCGCGAGCAGCTCGGTGACCACTGGCTGGTCAAAGCGGTTTTCCACCTCTTGTTTGCTGGCCCGGGCCAATTGTTCCTGTTCGGGCGTGCCGTAAAAAATGGCCGCTCGGTAAGAGCTTCCCCGGTCACAGAACTGGCCCCCGGGGTCGAGAGGGTCAATATTGCGCCAGAACACTTCCAGCAACGTTTGGTAGTCCACCTTAGAAGGATCGTAAGTTACTTTCACCGCTTCATAATGACCGGTTCCACCAGCTACCACGGCTTCGTAGCTCGGGTTCGCCTCGTGGCCGCCGGTATAGCCGGAGGTGGTTTCCAGCACACCCTCAAGTTCATCGTAGGGGGGCTCCATACACCAAAAACAGCCGCCCGCGAAAACGGCCTCAGCAGTGTCTTCGGCGAGCGCGAAAGGGGCGAGAAGTAGCAACAACAACGTCAAACGGCTCACGGTTGGCCTCCTTTGTCGGATCGGTATGAGTTTGACAGCGAATACGTTTAATTATTCGTGCGGGATCTCTTTTTATTGGTTTTATGGGGGGAGTGGGAGGGCGCCGTTGAGAGGCGCAAGAGATCACGTCGGGGCAGCAAAAATTCCCTGGGCGTCAGAGTCGGCCCTGCTAATAACCAAAAACGGCGGAGCCACAACTTCTCATAACGAAACAATAAGTGAGCTTTTACTTTGGCGTCAAAATCTTCCCTATACTTACGGTAGAAGGTCATTCTATTTCTTTAGGGTCGTAAGGAGCTATCTCATTATGATTAACCGTAAGTTAAAAACCTGCGTCACGCTTGGTTCGTGCTGCCTTCTCGGCGCGTTCAACCACGCTCATGCTGACGATGCCGTGATTGAACTCGGGGGGTATGTCAAATTGGATGCCCTTCTCAGTAACTATGCCGATGGCGACCCGGGTGCCGGAACAATAGGCAGAGATTTCTATATCCCCGGCACGGTACCCGTGGGCGGGGAGTCGGAGTCCGCAAGAACCGATTTCCATATGAAAGAGACGCGGCTCTTTATAAAAGGCAGTAGAGACATTGATGGGGGCGACACCATTACGAGCTATGTTGAGTTCGACTTGTTAACAGGAAGTGACGGCGACGAGCGAATATCGAACAGCTACAAACCGCGAGTAAGGCATGCGTTCGTTAAGTACAACAACTGGCTCGCGGGGCAAACGTGGACGACCTTCCAAAATGTTTCCGCACTGGCGGAGAATTTGGACTTTGTGGGCCCTGCAGAAGGCACTGTCTTTGGACGGCAGGCGATGGTTCGTTATACCAGCGGAAACTGGCAGTTTGCGGCGGAAAACCCGGAAACAACAGTGACGACCGCAGGCGGTAGAGTGGCGACCGATGACGGCGTTATGCCAGATTTAGTGGCACGCTATAACTTCAGTACGGGTAGAGCGGACCTTGTGGTCGCCGCCATTGCGCGTCAACTGCGCTATGAGGATACTGCCGCGAACATCGACTCCAATGAAACCAGCGTTGGTATCAGTTTCTCTGGAAAAGTGGGGGTTGGGGACGCCAACGACATTCGATTTATGCTGACCTCCGGTACAGGGCTGGGCCGGTACTTGGGGCTCAACACCGCAAACGGTGCCTACCTCAATGGTGACAATGAGCTGGAGGCCATCGATTCAACCGCCGGCTTTGTTTCCTACCGGCACTTTTGGAACGAAAAGTGGCGTTCCAATATCACTCTATCCGGATTTTCGGCTGACCAGCCGGTGGGATATGCCGGTACGGAGACCAGTCAAAGCTTCCACCTCAACCTTCTTTATTCGCCCGTGGCGCCCATCACGACCGGCGTGGAGTTTATGACGGCCACCCGAGAGGTGAACTCCGGTGCTGAAGGCACCTTAAATCGTCTCCAATTTTCCGCTAAATACGCATTCTAGGGGCTAATATGAACATACGTCTATTTCTGGTCACAACGGCGACCGCGGCCCTCCTTACCGTAACGGGTATGGCCGCCGCCGAAGATGAAGTGGTTATCGGCCTGAACTACCCGGAGACGGGGCCTTATCAGGTCCAGGGTTTGGCTCAGAACCGAGCGGCTGACATGGCGGTAGAGGAAATTAATAGCGAGGGTGGCATTCTGGGTAAGAAAATCCGCCTTGTGAAAATGGATACCGCCTCCCAGGCAGACAAATCCGCCACGAATGTGGCGGAGCTAATCGACGAACACGGCGCGAAGATGGTGTTTGGTGGCTCTTCCAGCGCAGTGGCCATATCCGGGGGCAAGGCCGCCAAAGAGCGAGATACGCTTTACTTCGGCACGTTAACTTACTCCAACGCGACCACCGGCACCGAAGGCCATACTCATATGTTTCGTGAGAGTAATAACGCGTGGATGGCCGCCAAGGTGTTATCGGCTTATTTGAAAGAGAACTTTTCGGGGAAAAGCTATTATTACGTTACTGCGGATTATACCTGGGGTTGGTCTACCGAGGAGTCTATCCGGAGATTCAGTGACACCACTGATCAAGAGAAACACAAAGGCGTAAAAACCCCTTTCCCCGGGGCCACGGCGAGGGACTTTAACCGGGCGCTGACCCTCGCAAAGTCCAGCAAACCCGATGTGTTGGTGTTGGTGCTCTTTGGTAACGATATGGCCGTAGCGCTGAATGAAGCGACCCGCATGGGGCTTAAACGGTCCATGGAAGTGGTGGTTCCCAATTTGACTCTGGGGATGGCTGAAAGCGCCGGTCCGAAGGTGATGGAGGGGGTAGTCGGCTCCTTGCCCTGGTCCTGGAATTTACCGTATGAGAAGAACTACCCCAGGGGCAAGAAATTCGTAGAGGATTTCGCAGAGCGATATAAAGGCTACCCCTCTACTTCAGGCGCCTCGGCGTACACCATACTGTACGAGTATAAGGCAGCGGTAGAACGGGCCGAGTCCTTTGAAACCGCCGATCTTATAAAAACCCTGGAAGGGCATGAGTACACCCTTCTGAAAGACGCTCAAACCTGGCGAGCGTTTGACCACCAAAGCGTGCAGTCCGTGTACGCGGTCAAGGGTAAGCCACAGGCGGAGGTTTTAGCGGACAAGTTCAACCAGGATTACTTTGAAATTATTGCCTCCATGCCGGGTGAGGAGGCCGCTCGAACAAAAGAAGAGTGGGTAGAGGCTCGTAAAAAGGCGGGTAAGCCGGCCACTCTTCAGTAGTGCTGGCCCCGCATAAGCGTAGAACGATTATAAGAAGGTCGTTGTTGGGGGTAGACTATGAAGTTATCGGTGAATCTGAAGCTGTTGCTAACGTTCATTCTTGTAATGATCGTCTCTCTGGCTTCAGTGGTAGTTGTCCTGCGCAACCAGTCGGCTGACTGGTTCGCGGAGGACGCCCACCAGAAGGTGATGGTCGGGGGGCGAATCTTTAGCTCGCAGCTTGAGGAGGTTCGCAGAAGACAAACTGAGTCGGTTTCAACCCTAAGGGCCAACGATGACCTCAATACTGCACTCTCGATCCTCAATGACCTTCTTAAAGAGGGTGATAATACCGCGTTCGATGATGCTTATGTCGGTATTGCCAAAAATATCGCGGATATCATAAAGAGCAGCGCCCGAAACAATAATGTGGATCAAATTGTTGTGGTCGATAACCAAGGAATTGTTCTCGCTTTCTATACGTTGAACAATAATAGGCAAGGGTGGTTGATTGGAAACAGTCAGTACGTGACCGCCACCGGCGACGAGGAGCCCCGATCAGCAACGGTTCCAGAGCGCGTGGGTGGGTTGGTTCGCGCTCGCTCTGAAGCTGACCGAATAGGCATTCAGGCCATTCAAAGTGAGGTGGTTCAGCTATACAAGAGCAAGGTTTACGACGCCTATGATCAGGATGTCGGTATTGGTTCCATCATATCCGGCACCTTTCTTGATGACAAACTGGCTCAGTCGATGTCGGAATTAACCGAGGTAAAAATCAACCTCTATCTCGGCGGCGAGTATATGAGTGGCGTTTACCCACCGATAGACCGATTGCAGCGAGATACGTTGAATGCCCTGGAAAACCAGGGTGGAAAGGTTCAGACGACACTCGGGTCGAATGGTAATCAGTACTACGCCCAGCTGTCTTCTGTTGATTTCGATTTTGGCCCCGAAACCGTGGTGGCCACCTTCTTGTCCACTGACGTCTCCGAGGCAAGGCTCGCGGGTGCTACGCGGAGCCTGGCCTACGTCGCGGGGCTTTTCCTCGTTCTTGGGGCTCTGGCGACCTATGTCCTGTCTAGCGTCATTATGCGCCCCTTGAAGTCGCTTGTGGGAACCATTACCAGTGTGGAGCGTAGTGGTGACTTCTCTCTGCGGGCCAAAGTCATGAGTTCTGATGAGGTTGGCAAAGCGGTAAAGCAATTTAACGGGCTGCTGGCCTCCCTGCATGAAACCCTGGGTGAGGTGAACGCAGTAATGGACGACGTGGCCTCTGGGAACCTCACTCGCCGAATCAATAAACAGGCGGATGGTGATATTAAGCTACTTGTGGATAACATTAATCACTCTCTAAGCTCCATGGAGAGTACCGTGGAAGAGATTTCTGGTTCCACAGGATTATTAACAGAGCAGATTGTCTATATCCGAGAGGCCTGCTCGACGGTTAAGTCGGGTGCGGACGAACAGGTTGAGTTTATCTCTGGCGTGGGTGAGGCCCTTCATCACAGCTCAACGGCTATTACCGACGTTGCCAAAAACACAGACAATGCCAACGTAAATGCACAGAAGGCGGTCGAGGCCGTTAAACAAGGAAAGCTAAAGTTCGAAAAAGTGATGGAGGTGGTCGGAAAGATCAGCGAGAACAACAGATCAATTAGCGGCAATGTGACGGCCATTCAAAATATTGCCGAGCAGACCAACTTGCTTGCACTGAATGCTGCGATCGAAGCGGCTAGAGCCGGGGAGGGCGGTAGAGGGTTTGCCGTTGTGGCCGATGAGGTGCGGACCTTGGCAGCCCATGCATCCAAGGCGGCGGCAGAGATAACCTCTTTGGTTAACGACGCTGTGGTTATTTCGGAACAAAGCGTGGCTACCGCCAAGGAAGCCCAGCTTGATATGGGAACGATCGCCGAGTCCGTATCGGAGACGGAAGCCATGCTTCATCTAATTTCGGCCTCCATGGAGGAGCAGGACTCGACCATCGCGGGCATTAACACAAGTGTGGATAAGTTGCGCGTGATCGGAGAGTCAAACTCAGAAGCCGCTACCCACATTAGCGATGCGTTCAATAAACTGGATCATATCGCTAGCGAGAACAGAGGGCTTATGGAGCGGTTTACTGTTACAGGGAAAGTGAACCACTAAGGGGGACCGTCAGGCACTTACGGTCCGATTTTGGGAGCATGCTAGCGTGTGTATATGTCCATCAGCGTGAAGAAGAGCAGAAGTCCCACCCAAAGGAAACCACCCAGCGAAAAAAGTCGTAGAAGTGCTGTCGTGTCATTTAGACGCATGAAGAATATCAGAATAATGGCCGCCATTACGGTAGTGGATATGCCATTTATAATCAGGCTCCAGAGAGAGTCTGACATGAATACAGCAATGGCCACATTGATCGTCAAGAGTAGCAACAGTGTAATCCATGCCAGTAGTGCCGTTCGCCATTGCATATTATGCCCCCTGTAAATATAACAGACTGAAAAGTACAACCCAGATAATATCCACGAAGGCCCAGTAGAGTGCAATTAGTGTGGCTCGGCGGTT
The DNA here is from genome assembly GCF_039822625.1 of Marinimicrobium locisalis. Taxonomy (NCBI): domain Bacteria; kingdom Pseudomonadati; phylum Pseudomonadota; class Gammaproteobacteria; order Cellvibrionales; family Cellvibrionaceae; genus Marinimicrobium; species Marinimicrobium locisalis. The sequence continues at coordinate 19,728 of NZ_JBDLLG010000014.1, read as the reverse complement.
CAATGTTTTGGGTTGACGCCATCGAATAACGGCTACCCCCATCCCCGCGAGCAATCCCAATCCCACGAGCATATGCACAACGTGCAAGCCGGTCATAATGTAGTAAAAGTTGAAGAACAGCTCGGCCACTTCGGGAGCGCTTCCCGGATAGTGGAAGCGCACATCCAGTACCGGCAACAAAGCCTGCTGATATTCATGGTGCCACTCGTAGCCCTTGACGCCGATAAAAGCGCAACCCAAAAAAGCCGTCGCGGCCAAGAGACCTATTGCGAGTGTTCGCCGCTGGGCATGCAGCGCCTGTTCCGTAAGGAAGATCGTTAACCCACTGGTTAGTAGTATCGCCGTGTTTAAGGTCCCCAAGAACAGGCTCAAATGAGTGGCTGCTTCAGAGAATACCTCGGTGTGCTGAACTTTCAGAACGATGAACGCAGAAAACAGACCCCCGAAAAGCAACAGTTCGGTGGCTAGGAAAACCCATATGCCGAGCGCGACCGCGCGAGCTTGTTGCTCGGCGTTGTCAAAATGGTGAGCGACGTCATTGGTAGCCATAGGCGGCCTCATTCACCTCAGGCGTGGTGGCGAAGTTGTGCGTAGGGGGAGGGGAAGATGTTTTCCATTCCAGGCCGGTGGCCTTCCAGGGGTTGGCCGAAGCGCGCTCGCCCCGGAAGAGCGAATGGAGAAGGTACCCGAGCGGCAGCAAATAGCCAATGGCCAAGATACCCGTGCCCAGGGTGGAGAGAATATGGAGCAGCTCAAAGGCTTCCGGGTAACTGTGGTATCGGCGCGGCATGCCGGCATAACCCAGTAGAAACTGTGGGTAGAACGTTAGGTTAAACCCGATAAATAACGCCAGGGCGGCGACACGCGCCCACAGTTCCGAGTAAAGACGCCCGGTCATTTTCGGCCACCAGAAATGCAGGCCGCCCAAGTACGCAGTGACGGCGCCACCGACCATGATGTAGTGGAAGTGGGCGGTCACAAAATAGGTGTCGTGTAAGTGCACATCCAGGGCCAGAGCGGCCAGGAAAATACCGGTTAGGCCACCGATGGTAAACAGGCCGAGAAAGGACAGAGCATAAATCATCGGCGCGGAGAACGTCACCCGGCCACGAAACATGGTCGCCGTCCAATTCAGGGTTTTGATGGCGGAGGGCACGGCCACCAAGAAGGAAAAGAAGGAAAAAAGGAGGCCCGCATACAGGCTTTGACCCGCCACAAACATATGATGCCCCCATACCACAAAGCCGAACAAAGCAATGGACATAATCGCCAGAACCATACCGGTATAGCCGAATACGGGGTTGCGTGAAAAGCACGCGACGATTTCCGAGACCACGCCCATGGCGGGTAGGATCATTATGTAAACCGCCGGATGAGAATAAAACCAGAACAAGTGTTGGAACAACAACGGATCGCCCCCCAGGGAGGGATCAAAGATGCCGATGCCCAGACCTCGCTCAAGGGCGATAAGCAATAGGGTGACCGACAGAACGGGAGTGGCGAGAATCATGATAAGTGAGGTGGCATAGTTTGCCCACATAAACAGCGGCAGGCGGAACCAAGTTAACCCCCGGGCCCGCATGGTGTGGGTGGTGACCACAAAGTTCAGCCCGGTCAGTATGGACGAGAAGCCGACGATAAAGACCCCGGTTACCGCGGCAATGACAGCAGTGTTGGAAAACAGGCTGGAGAAAGGCGTATAGAAGGTCCAACCGGTGTCCACGCCGCCGGCGACGACCGCCCCTAAGGTAAAAATGCCACCGAGTGTGTAGATGTACCAGGACAAAAGGTTCAGCCTGGGAAAGGCCAAATCTCGGGCGCCGATCATCAACGGCACGAGAAAATTGCCCAGAGTGGCGGGAATGGAAGGAATGAGGAAAAACCACACCATTACAATACCGTGCAGCGAAAACAGTTCGTTGTAAGTATCTGAGTTGAACAGGTCTCCGGGGCCGGTCAGCAGCTCCAGCCGTATCAACAGGGCCGCTATACCACCCAGGAAGAAAAAACCGGTGATGGAGACCGCATACATCCAGGCGATGCGTTTGTGATCGGTGGTCAGTAACCAGCCGCGAATGCTCCAGGGGTCGCTCAGGTAGTGTTTGGGGCTGTTTGCCTCGTCGTTGTTACTCACCGCCGGGTGTCCTCTTTAATGGGTCGGGCTGGATTGCCTTGTGTTGGTTCAGCGCCACGGTATTCAGGGTGCCTCTGTTCGCCAATCTCCGGGTTTGAGAGACTGTAAGTAGGCGATAATCTGCAGAACATCGCTCTCGGATATCTGCCCGGAAAAGCTGGGCATGACCGGCTGATAGCCGGCCACGATGTGTTTCTGAGGGCGCATAATGGAGTCACGAAGATAGGCTTCATCGGCGATGATGATTCCGCCATTCGCCAGCGCTACACTCCGGCCATAAACCCCGTCCAGACTCGGAGCGCGCACGCTGCTCTCGCCCATGTGACAACCACTGCAGCCATAACTGCGAAACAGGGCCTTACCGGCAGCGGCGGGAGTGGTACCCGTACCGTTTCGGGTGAGCCAGTTCTGATAATCGCTTGGCGCCATTACCACCATCTTGCCGCGCATTCGCGAGTGGTCCGTTCCACAGTATTCGGCACAGAACAGCCGGTATTCGCCGGGCTTATCGGCGACGAACGTCACGGAAGTATAAAGGCCGGGCACGGCATCGCGCTTGAGTCGCAAGGCCGGCACCGAAAAGCTGTGAATAACATCCTGCGAAGTAATGCGTAGCCTGACGGATTGGTTCGCCGGCACGTGCAGTGTATTGATTTCCCGAGTGCCGTCCGGATGTTGAACCTTCCACATCCACTGTTTGGCCACCACGTTGAGGGTCGCTTGCGCCGGTGTGTTGGCATAAACGTTCAGGTAGAGCTTGCCTGCCCAGGCAAACAGCGCCATAAAGACCACGCCCAGCGACAGGGCGAAGCCAACTTCCACCCGGTGGCCGACATGCGAGGCGGTGACGCGGCGTCGGAATGTTTTTCCCGCCCGGTACCGGAACCCGAAGGTTACCACCAGCCCCACCAACACCGTGACCAGTAGCGCGGAAAAGCCAAGCAGGGCGAAGTAAAGCATGTCCACGCCTTCGGCATGCCGGGACGCCTGTTCGGGAATTAACCGCAGGCCTATGTTCGGGTCGGAAAGGTAATCTTCGCTCATGTCATTCGTGCTCGCTCTCGACGTCGCAGCCAGAGAAACAGCCCTGCCAGCGCGAGTAGGAAAGCCCCTCCCACCCACCGTAGGGTGCCGATTACCGCTACGTTGTAGCGTCCGCTTTCGGGGTCGAAGCGGTAGCATCGCAACACCAGTTGATCAATGGGTGTGCCGAGTTTCCCTTCTCCCGCTTCCACCAGCGCAAGTTTAAGGTCGCCGGGCTCGGGGCGGATACCGAACAAATAACGGCCAATTGTACCGCCGGGGTTAACGATCACCAGCCCGGCTGGGTGCGCGTAGCGGTCACGCTCGGCGTCATACGCGTACTGAAAACCGACCGCTTGCGCCAGCTCGCCAATGGCGGGGCGCGTACCGGTCAACAGATGCCAGTCACTTACAGCATCACCGTGCTGACGTTTAAGTTGAGCCCGGGTGTGTTGCGCTTGAGATGGAGTCTCTTCAGGGTCAATGCTCACCACCGCCACCTCGTAACGCGCTTTGGCGAAGGGGAGCTTGGAGGTGGCCGTTGCCAAATGGCTTAGGACCATGGGGCAGAGGTGGGGGCAGTCGAACCAGGACATGACGAGCACCAGTGGGCGCTCTTCCGCCAGAGTGTGGAGGGCGAGGCTCTCGCCACCGCTCGCGGTAAAGTGAAGGTTGGCCGGAATGACATTACCAATCTGTTGGCGGAAATTGACGGAATCCAGGGCCTCCTGTTGTGGCGCCGCGAGGCAGGTGCTTGCGGACAGCGTGAGCAGAGCGGCGGTTTGGGCGAACAGGCGTCGCCATCTCATGGCTTGCTCTCCTCCGCCTCTTCCTTGGCGCCGCGACGCTGGATCAGTAGGGCCATGGCCTGCTCAATGGGCATATGCACAACGCCTTCTTCTCGGTTTATCCAGCCGGCGCTTTCCAGTTGATGCTTCCATTGCGTTTCTTGCTTGGTGAAATCCTTTGCCGGCTGTGTTTGTAGCCGAGGTTGTTCGGCACCGAACCAGTCGCTCTTCCCGGGATTGTCTTTTGGGAAGTCCAGGTGCAACCAACCCAGCCATAGCAGCCCGCTTCCTGCCAGCACAATGATCACCGTAAGGACCATCATCCACAGAATCAGTCGGGGGTCGGCATCGCTGACTTCGTGTGGGGAGTGTTTGTTAGTCATGATGCGCCTCCTGTTGTTTCAATGAAGCGAATGCCATCCCGACGTGGGCGGCGCCCAGCGCGAATGTTGCAAGCCAAGTGAAGCCGTGCCAGATGAGATCTGCCCGGGGGAAGGCGGGCATAACCAGCCATTGCGTGCGTAGCACAAAGCCTGCCAGAGTCACAACGGCGGCCAAAGCCAAGAGCGAGCGGCGGGTTCTCTGCCCCGCCAACAGGGCGATCAAGGGGCCCGCACAAAACAACCCGAAAGACACCACGCCTAGCGTTCGCCAGTGGCCTTCACTTCGGTGGACATACCAGCCGATTTCGTGGGGCAGGTTGCCGTGCCAGATGATAATGTACTGGGAAAACGCCAAAAAGGCCCAGCCAATCACCACCGCCAGCCAAAGGCCTAGCAGGTCCCGAGTGGCGGTAGGGTCGCCACGGCCGGCCCGCAGAAGCAGCCCCATCGCCATGGCGGCGCCGATGGCGCTGGTCGCGAAAATCAAACCGAACACATCGGAATAGAAGGTTGGTTCCAGCGACATGAGCCAGTCCACGCTGAAAAACGTGAGGGATAACAACCATAGAAGCAAGCCCGGGCCGTGCAGACGTTTCGGGCTGCGCCGCAATAGCATGACGACCAGTCCCAGCCAGAGGATGAAGAAGCCGAGGGTGCGGGCGATAAAAAAGCCCGGATTCAGGTATAGGCGCTTATTGCGCACGACCTCGGGCAAGGTGCTTTCCGGCTGAGTCCAGGGGAATAGCTCATTCAAACCGAACAACAATGGCATCATAGCCGCCACCGACAGAGGCAGTGTGGCCGCCAGTGCGCGCCAGACCGGCAGGGTTTGATCGCCCCAGCGCCCTCCGGTTAAGCCGTGGGTCATCAATACCGCGAGGGCGCCGAGGGGCAGAGCGATCCAGGTCAGCGCCGCGGTGAGCCAGCCGCTTAGGAACAGAGGCCAGTCCAGCAGTGCCCCGCCTAGGCCGACAGCGCCAGCGACCGTCAACGGCAGCCAAAAGAGAGTGGGCATACGTGGCATGGGTGGGATCATGGTTGAGCCTCCAACCGCTTGCGTTGGGTCGGTGTCAGCTCATCGAACTCCCCGTGTTGAGACAGTTGCAGCGCCCGAATATAGGCGGCAATGGCCCAGCGTTCGGGCGGGGTCACGCGGGAAGCGTAGGAATACATTACCCCGAATCCGTCGGTCATCACATCGTAAAAGTGGCGCAGCGGTACCTGCCGTAGCCGTTCTTCATGCAGGGTGGGTGGCGCCGGGAAGCCGCGCTGGACCACCATGCCATCACCCGCGCCCACTTTGCCGTGGCAGGGAGCGCAGAAAATATCGAACTGTTTCCGGCCGGTTTCCAACAGGGTACGTGTTAGTGGAACCGGCAGCGTGGTGGGCTCCGGCTCCAGCCGGTCGCTTCTGGCCACCGTGCCCGGAACCGGCAGGCGGGCGGACTGGTCATCGGGCCAGCCCGGTGCCGCCTCGTAAGGGTCATAGCGGGGCTGCTCCGCCATCTCCTGCTCACAGGCGAACAGCATTAGGGCCAGCAGCACAAGCCGGAGCCGTTTCACGGCGTCACCTCCAATACGGCGAGCGGTGTTTGCGCTTCTAAAAAGGCCCTGGCCTGGGGTGCCGGTTCGCAAAGCAGAAGAAAGAAACCATCACTGGAAGCGCGCTCGAAGGCTCGCTCGTTAAAGGCCGGGTGATAGGGGCGGGGCAAGCCATTGCCGACGAGCATGGCAACGACGGCGGCCAGTACCGCAGTCAGTATGCCCACTTCAAACGTAATGGGCAGGAACGCCGGCCAGCTGTTCAACGGTTTACCCCCCACCAGGTACGGGTAGTCAATAGTGGCGGAATACCACTGCAGGGTGAATGCGAACACGCTTCCGATGGTTCCGCTCCCGAGAGCCACGGGTGCAATACGCCGTTCCCGAAAACCGAGCGCCTCGCTCAGCCCTGGAACGGGGAAGGGCGTATACGCATCCATGCGTTGATAGCCGGCTTGGCGGGCCGCTTTGGTGGCCTGCAACAAGGCCTCGGCGTCGGCGAATCGCGCCATCACACCGTAGGGATGGGTATCAGTCATTGGGGCGCCTCCTGTGTATCAGAGACCGCATGTCGTGCAACGAAATTACCGGAGCCACCCGCACAAAGATCAGAAGCAAGAGCGTGAACAAACCCAAAGACCCGGCATACAGCAGCCAGTCCCAGAGGGTGGGCCAGGCGGTATCCCAGGCGGAGGGCATGTAATCGGCATGGGTGCTGGTAAAAACAATTTGGAAACGCTCCAGCCACATACCGATATTGCTGGTAATCGCGAGCAGCACCAAAGCGGTGGGGGAGGTGCGAACGCGCCTGAGCCAAAGCAGCTGCACCAGCATCACATTGCATATGAACATCGCCCACCACGCCGGCGCATAGGGGCCGGTCCAGCGGTCGATGTAAAGGTGCCGGTAACTCACTTCACCGGAATACCAGGCGGTGAAGATTTCCTGGCTATAGCTGTAAGCCACAATCAATGCAAACAACAGCATCATGCGCCCTAGGTAATCCAGGTGACGCAAGGTAATCAGATCCCGGAGGCGAAACAGTGAACGCATGGTCACCGCTAGCAGAGCGACGGTGGCAAAGCCGGAGAACAGCGCGCCCGCCACAAAGTACGGGGGAAAAATCGTGAAGTGATAACCCGGCACAATGGAGATGGCCAAGTCCAGGGAAATAATACCGGTGACCGAGACCACGATGGGCGCCGCCACCAGAGCCAGTACCCGGTTGGCACTCTCGTAGCGGGCCCAGTGACGTGCGGAGTTCCGCCAGCCCAATGCCAGCACGGCGTAAAAGAGCTGCGCACCTTTGCGTTTGGCCCGGTCCCGCAGGGTGGCAAAATCGGGTAACAGACTTAAATACAGAAAACAGACGGTGAAAACCAAGTAGGTGGCGATGGCGAAAAAGTCCCACACCAAGGGGCTGCGCCATTGAGGCCACAGGCCCAGGGTGTCCGGGTAGGGGAGCAGGTAATAAGCGAAGGCCGGCCGACCCAGGTGCATAATCGGGTACAGGCCGGCACAGAGGATCGCAAACATGGCCATGGCTTCGGCCAGACGGTTGATGGAAGCACGCCAGGGCTGGCGGGTGAGTAGCAACACGGCGGAAATCAGTGTGCCAGCGTGAGCAATGCCGATCCACCAAATGGTGTTCACGATGGGAAAGCCCCAGGCGACCGGAATATTGATTCCGAAAATTCCGACGCCGGCTTTTAGGAGATAGCCGAGGCCGAGCAGAAACATCAGTGTTAGCCCCAGTGAAAAGCCGAGTGCCCACCACCAGGGGCGAGGCGCTGGCGCCTCTAGTATCAGACCGGTGACTCTGTCGGTGACACTGGTGTGGTCCAGGTCACGGGGGAGTAGCGCTTGGGGGCGGGCATCCGTCACGGTTCACCTTCCCCCATGGCCGGATTCGGGTGGCGCACCGCCGCCAGGTAAGTGGTACGAGGGCGAGTGTTCAGGTGCTCAAGCATGCCGTAGTTCAGCGGGCTCGATTTCCATTCGCTCACCTGACTGTGGCGATCGGCGATATCACCGAAGCTGATGGCCCGGGTCGGGCAACTCTGTTGGCAGGCCGTGCGTACTTCGCCGTCGGCCAGGGGCCGGTTTTCAGCCTCGGCGTTGCTTGTTGCTTCGTTGAGACGCTGAACACAGTAAGTGCATTTTTCCATGACTCCGCGCGAACGCACGGTGACGTCCGGATTTTGAACCGCCGGGCGAGCGGGATGCCGGGCCCGGGCGCTGGTGTAGTCAAACCAGTTAAATCGGCGCACTTTGTAGGGGCAGTTCTGGGAGCAGTAGCGCGTGCCCACACAGCGTTGGTAAACCATTTGGTTCAAACCGTCGGCGGAGTGCTGAGTGGCGCCCACCGGGCATACCGGTTCACAGGGGGCGTTTTCACAATGCATGCAGGGTACCGGCTGGAACACCATATCCGGTTTGTCGGGTGAGCCGGAAAAATAGCGGTCGACCCGAAGCCAGTGCATGTCATGGCCTCGGGCCACTTCCTCGGCGCCGACCACGGGAATGTTGTTCTCGGCCTGACAGGCGGTGACGCAGGCGTTACACCCGATACAGGCCGATAAGTCGATGGCCATTCCCCAGGCGTGCTCGGCCTGGCGTTGAGGCGGACCCGGTTCCGGGTAAAGGGACTTGCTCGGCGCCGGGTGCTGGGCGAAGTCCGGGTTAGCGCGGTAGTCTTCCAGAGTGGTGGCACGAATCAAGTCCCGCCCTTCGATGGAGTGATGGTTTTGGATCAGTGCCAGCGTCCGGTGCTCGCCGGTGGGGGTCAACGCTTCCAGTGTCGTCGCCCAGGGTTCGTTGCTCGGGCGCAAGGTGTAGGCATTGGTGCCCACGGCGTTGCCCACTCGGCCGGCGTATGTGCGGCCATAACCGAGGGCGAGCGTAACCGCATGCTCGGGCTGGCCGGGCAAAACGTACACCGGTGCTTCGGCGCGGCCCACTGCGGTGGTCAGGGCGATGATGTCGCCGTCCTTCAGCTTGTAGCGTTTCGCGAGCTGGGGGCTGAGAAGGGCGGCGTTGTCCCAGGTCAGTGTGGTAATCGGCCGGGGCATTTCCTGCAGCCAACCGTTATTGGCGTAGTGGCCGTCTCGCAAAGCGACATCGGGTTGCAGTTGCAGTATTAGGGCCTCCGCTCCCGGTGAGGGCTCGGGGAGTCGGCGCGACCAACTCGCTCGCAACGAGACGCTCACGGGCGTCGGGGCTGAATCGGGTATTACCCCACCGTGAAGCCAGCGGCGCCAGTTATGCTCAAACGTTTCGCTTTCGCTTTGCTGACGCCAGTATTCCTGAAGCAGCTCTCGCGGGCGTTCGTCAGTGGCTTGGGACAGCGCGGCCAGCAACTGCAGTGCGGTTTTGCCCTCATGCAGGGGCTGAATCAATGGTTGCACCAGGCTGGCGGTACCGTCATACGCCCGGGCATCGCCCCAGGCTTCCAGAGGGTGGGTGGCCGGCACATGCCAATGGGAAAGCTGGCCGGTTTCGTCGTTGTACTCCCCCCAATGCAGGCGCCAGGGAACGCGTTGGTACAGGTGCCTGAAATCGAGATCGGCGGCGCCCGTATAGACCGGGTTGCTGCCCAACACCACTAGGCTTTCCACCTCTGCGCCGGATACGGCTTCCGCCAAAGAGGCAAGCGGCGGGTCCGAATGGTTCCCAATGGCAGGGGGAATATATTCCACGAGCGTATGGGTGGCCCCGAGCGCGGCGTTTATTGCATGAGCAATGGCGTGAACGGAGGCGGGCTGTTGGTCCCCGGGTACCACCAGCGCGGCCCCCTTGTGGTGTTCCAGGTCTTCCACCAGAGCCTGTAGCCAGCGGTCTGTCAGCACAGGTTGTGGAGGGGCCTTCACCGCTAAACCCATTGCTTGGGCAATTTGTCGCGACGCGGCTTCCACCTGGGGGAATGGCATGCCGTAGCGGTGCTCGGCCACGGCACCCGTGACCGTGGGTGTGGATTCAATGGCGTAAAGACGGGCGAAACTCGCGTTGCTGTTTTCAGGCTTTCGGCGCGCCATGAAGTCACGGGCGTAGCGCAACGCACCGGGCTGGCTTTGCAGAAAATTGGCATCCAGTGACAGCACAAGGTCAGCGCGGCCGAACTGATACACCGGCTCAAGGGGCGAGCCGAAGCACTGCTTGACGCCTTCATAGGTGGCTGACCGGTCCAGAGGGTCGTGCATAAACCACTGAGCCTTGGGCCAGCGACGGCGCAAATGTTCCATGGCTGCCAGTTCACTGGGTGAGGTTACGGGGCGCGAGAGAAAGCAAAGGCCACGGCCCTGCTCGGCATCCCATTGTTGCTGGCGCTGATGCAGCGTTTCGAGTAGGGCGCCGTATGAGGTGATCGTTCCCTCCCGTCTAACCGCAGGTGATCGGTCCGGGTCGTACAGTGAGAGCACCGCCGCCTGAGCCACTGCATCGCAGGCACCCAGGGTGGCGGGGTGGTCCGGGTTGCCTTCAAGTTTGGTGGGTCTGCCTTCGTGGCTTTCCGCCAGGACGCCGTGAGCGAAGCCGTCGATAGGAATGCTTGTGGCGTAATATTCCGCGCGCCCGGGCACCTGCTGCTCCGGCCTTTGCACATAGGGAACAATGTCCTCCGGGGATTGCCGCTTGCAAGCCGTAGCGCCGGCGAGCGCCATGCTTGCTCCCAGTAGTTGCAGTACTCTGCGCCGGCTGACCGGGAGCCTCTGCAGGTATTCGGGATCGGGAAACTCCCCAGGGGGTTGTTCGCCACACTCGGCGCTTTCGGCGAGCTCATTCAGCGTGCGCCAATACCCCGTCCCGTGTTTTCCGTATAGCGGTTCTTCGAGCGATGATTTATCCCAATACTTCACCGATGACATACATCACACTCGCTCATCCGTTCGGGTTCAATATCAAACTGTTGCATTAACTGGCGCTGGGTTGTCGAATCCGGGGGCGGATGTCCCATAGCGGTAATCGCCTCCGCGCCCCGCAAGTGAGGGGCCGGGCTCCGGTGGCAGTCCAGGCACCATTGCATCGTCAGCGGCGCCCGTTGACTGGTTAGCGGCATCTTGTCCACGCGCCCGTGACAGGACTCACAGCCCACGCCGTTGGTGACATGGGCGCGATGATCAAAATAAACATAGTCGGCTAGATTGTGAACGCGTTGCCACCTAAGAGGCTCGTCCCGTTTCAAGCTCTCGCGAACCGGCTCCAGCATTTCGGCGTTGGTCCACAGCTGGGAGTGGCACGTCATACAGGTTCGCGTATCCGGAAGGCCGGCGAAGGTCGATTGTTCCACACTGGTATGACAGTAACGACAGTCTATGCCGAGACCGCCCACATGGTGCTTATGGCTGAACGGCACCGGCTGCTCGGGCGTGCTGCCAACACCCGTTAAGTAGGGAGAGTGGTTGAGTGCAATCGCGAAGCAGGCCCCTATCAGTGTGGTCGCGAAAAAAGCAGCCATCACCAGTCGCACAATCGCATTGGCTCGGGGACGAAAAAGCTGCGCCATGAATTCCGTGCCTCTTTAGTCCACCCGTTCTCCGTTGCTAGGTTCTTTTCATTAGAGGGCTCTCAACGTCATGGTTCCATAAACGGTTTTCGGGAGCGACAGATAGCTTAGCCAGCCTAGTTGTGTCTCGTCGGATATCACATTACAGCGTAGACGGAATTGGTCGGCCTGCCACTTACGGCTCGTCGTTAAGGGCACCGCTTGCCAAGCGGTTGTGCCCGTCCCCTACCGCCCTTAGTCATCCTCCACAAACGCCGAGCGGTGGAAGGCTGCCGCCTCGGCCACCGCCTGCACGCCGCACTCTTGAAGCTCCGGGACCTCGCCGCCGGCCAACACTTCCAGTACGGCATGAACACCTCGAGAAAGCGAAGTCAAGTTGTAACCACCTTCAAGCACAAGGGCGAGCCGACCCTCGCAGTGCTGGTCGGCAATATTTTGAACGATACTCGTAAGGACCTTGAACCCGTTATAGCTCAGGTTCATGGCCATATCGTTGTGGTGTGGATCAAAGCCCGCCGACACTAAAACCAAGTCCGGTTTAAAATGCTCGGCGGCCGGAATCAGTATCTCGCGGAAGGCCTTCTCAAAAGCAAGATCTCCGGTGGTTTCGGGCAGCGGGACGTTAATGGTATAGCCCTCGCCGAGCCCGGCACCCACATCCTCCAGATGGCCGGAACCGGGGTAAAAAGGTGCGGCACAATGGGTATCAAAGAACAGCACGTCGGGGTCCGCCCAGAATATGTCCTGGGTCCCGTTGCCGTGGTGTGCGTCCCAGTCAATGAGAAGAATCCGTTCGCACCCTAACTTTGCCTGGGCATGGGCCGCCGCCACGGCGACGTTATTCAACAGGCAGAAACCTCGGGCCCGGACCGGCTCGGCGTGGTGGCCGGGAGGACGAACCAGGGCGAAGGCACTGTCCGCCTCCTTGTTGACCACGCTTTCCACCGCTGCAATGGCGTTTCCGGCCGCTGTGGTAGCGGCCTCGATACTGTCGGGAGACACGGCGGTTGTGTCCCGATCCAGCCAGGCCCGTTTGCCTGCCATTGAGAAGATATGGTCCAAGTAGGAGGTGGTATGAACGCGGCTTAGCTGGTCGTAGGTGGCTCGGGGGCCAGACTTCAGGTGAATGCCGGGGACGGGGTTCTCATCCAGGTACTGCTTGATGGCGCTCAGCCGCCCAGGGTGTTCGGGGTAGCTCCACTTGAAGTTCAGCCCTTCTAGGACGCTCCTAACCCGTTTCTCAACGCGGCTGGGCAGAAAGGGCAAATCCACTTGTGGGTCGTGGCCCAGCATTACGTCGTCAAAAAATACATTTACTTTTCGATCGCCTATCACGCAGTTCTCCTTTGGTTTCTTGCCCTTTGGCTTTTCGAAACGGCAGTGTACGGGGCCCGAGTTCATCGCCCTTTAGTCAGTGCGTCCACCCGGCGGTCGCCAAAGCCACCCGCTCCCGGCATATGGCGCGGAAAGCGCCACGCAGACAGAAATCCAGCTTTCGCTGAATCTCTTCAGTGGCTCAATCCGGCGAGCTAAATTCAGGGAATTGGCCCATAGCGTGTTTTGAATGGCATTCCGCGCAGGCGTTGATCATTTCCGAAAAGAGCTGATTTTGAGCCGCATTGTCTTCTTTGCGTGCCGCTTCGGCGAGGCGGGCGGCCAGTTGGTGGAAAGCTTGATCTCGCTCCAGAAACTCGTTGGGGACAGAGGCTTTTAACGCTTTTTTATCCGCCGCGGTCATTTCTTGTTTCATAATGAAGCTGTCATGGATGGCTTGGGCCTTTTTTGCGACAACTTCATTCTGGCCCCTTACCATTGCTTCAAGAATATCTTTCGTCGTTTCGAGAATAATAGTCATTTCTTGTAAAAGCAAAGTTCGTACCTTTGGGGGAAGGTCGGCGCCAACATTGGTGCCGGAGGTTTGCTCCGCCATCGAGGTAACGGGTTGAAAGGATAAAGCAATAATTATCATCGCCCTTAGTAGCTTCATTATTGTAACCCCCTGCTTGCATTAAGTTTCGATAGGCGCGCCAAGTGGGCAGGGAAAGGCAGTTAATGCCCACTTTTGGTGGCTCGGCATTAAAGCCACCAGTGTACGCGTCGCTCATGCCGATGAGAATGGCCGTCCAATACGTTGCTTGAACGCATGGTAGAAGCCGCACTCATTAGCAGTAGGAATGTTGGGCTTCATCTTATGTGTTTCTCCGTTGAGGTGTCGGTATAGGGGAAGGCCGTTGCGTCACCATACCACGGGCGATGACTGACGAAGGGTCGCTGGGGCTTGAGACGCGGAAGGTGACCTACAGCTCCTGCTTGGGGAGCGGATTATGAAAGGGGAGACTCGGTCGTCCGGCAGGTGTAGCGCCCTGCCTATCGCAGGGCGCTACTTTCCCGGGTTCGTCGTTCGGGCGTGAGGTTAGAACCGGCTGAAGAACTCCCAGACGGCGGAGGAGTAGAATGACGGTGTCGTATGACCGCCATTAAACGAGCACCAGACCACCGGATGGCCCGCCTGGCAGCCTTGATACTCAACACACGGGGAAGGCTGCGTGGGAACGGTATTGTTCGAGCAGCTGTTTGCCTCCAGGAAGAGGTCTCTTGCGGTGACGCCGGCGTCATAACCCACAACGCTGTCATTGGTCCCGTGGCTTATCCACGCGGCGATCGGCCCGCCGTTGTCGTTATACGGCGTCCACAGCGCGCCAGAGGCCGGTGCAATGGCTCGGAAGGTATCGGCCATTTCACGGCCCACGGCAAAGGACATCATCCCGCCGTAGCTCCATCCAGCAGAAAAAATCCGCCCTTCGTCGATGCACAGGGTGTTCCTGAACTCGTCGAGCATCGCCCGCAGAAACGCCATGTCGCGGCCATCGGTATTCGTCCATCCGTTCTCGCCGGGGGCGCGATCCGGCGCCACGAAAATGGCGGTGCCATTCGCTTGCCCTTGCAGGCCGTAGTAGGATTCATTGGCGACGTTGTCGGCGCTTCCGCCGCGCCAGTGCCATCCGAAAACCAGCCGATAGGGATTGTTCATGTCGTAGTTACTGGGGATATCGATGATGTATTCCCGGTTCAGGCCGTTGACATTAATGCTATGCCGGCCGGTGCTTAGTCCGGCAGTGGTGCCGCATCCTACCGATCCGTTACCGGTCGGGGTCGAGGAGGAACTGCTTGAGCTCGGGCTAGAGCTGGGTGTGGAACTGGGGCTTGAGCTAGAACTGCCCGGCACGCTGCCGAAGTTAATGTAGCCGTTACAGTGCAGCCACTGGCTGTTGGAGCCACCGCCGCATTGGTCGTTGCCCCAGGCGCCGGTATTCTCGCTTTGGTCCTCGGCCTGGCGGGTCACGCCACCGACAATGACATAGTCGACTTCAACGTCGGCCTCGCCGTCGTTGTCATTAGTGAATGCCACGTGGATATCGCCGCCCAGATTGGTCTCAACGGTGTAGTCCATCATGGAAGTGTCCAGCGTCCAGCTCTCCACATCCGTACCGCCCACACGCAGCGTAATCGACTCCGACCCGGTGGTACCGCGTGCGCGCACGGTAATACTGTTGGTGTCGCCGCCGCCCACGCTGGAAGACGCAATACTGGATGAACTGATCGGCGTCGAGGAGCTGATGCTCGAGGAAGAGTTGGGGCTTGAAGAGGAGTTGTTTGAATCGCCGCCTGCGGAGCAGTCGGGTACGACAAAATTGCCGTTATGCGTGCCCTGGAAACCGAAGCCCGCGCTTTGGCCGGGGGCTAAGTTGCCGTTCCACGAGCCGTTGGTTGCCGTCACGGTATTGCCGGAGGTGGTCAGCTCGGCGTTCCATGAATTGCTGATGCCGGGGCTCCGAGCGAAATCCAGCGCCACCTCCCAGCCGTTGATCGCCGAGTTGTCATCATTGGTGACGGTCACGTTAAGGGTATAGCCATTGTTCCAGGTATCGGCGTCGGCCGAACAGGTGAGGGCGTGAACGTTGCTCGTTAGCGGCAGAACAAACAACATTGCCGATGCAAGCATGACTTTCCTAGGATTAAACATCTAGTTTTCCTCCATATTATTGATGGGGTGCACTAGGAGTAAACAACCTGTTTAAAGGTTTCAGGTTCCTCCAAGGTACATATTTTTGGAAGCCA
Organism: Marinimicrobium locisalis; assembly: GCF_039822625.1. NCBI lineage: Bacteria > Pseudomonadati > Pseudomonadota > Gammaproteobacteria > Cellvibrionales > Cellvibrionaceae > Marinimicrobium > Marinimicrobium locisalis. Next base: position 4,239 of record NZ_JBDLLG010000014.1, on the reverse strand, counting down.
ACAGCATAATAAAACTATTATTATATGGTATGGCAATAGTACTCAAACGAAAGCGGCTTGACCACAAAGGATGCCGACCCATTGAGGCTTAATAATTAAATTGTGTGCCAGTTGGAGTTTTTTTGGCATGCAATATTGTTTTGGTGGTTTATTGTTGGTGAGACCGGTTTGAAATCGGTTGCCCCTCTAACGTGAAAGGCGCAATTTTTTATTGCGGGCTCGAGAGTAGGTATGATAATTCATTGAAATATGAAAGCCGGATCAAGTATTAAACACCAGCAATTGGCAGAAACCGACAGCGCATTGAGGCACTTATGAGCAAACTGTTTTACTGGCTTGTCGTTTTGGGGTCGGGCTATCTGGGGCTGTTGGTCCTCACCTGGCTACTGCAGGGCTGCATGATCCACTTCCCCGCTCAGGCCATGGTGGCCACCCCGACCGACGTCGGCCTGGAGTATGAAGAACTGAGTCTGAAAACCGCCGATGGCGAGCGGTTACATGCTTGGTTCTTGCCTGCACGCGATGAGCGCGGCGTGCTGCTCTTCTTTCATGGTAATGCCGGCAATATATCCCACCGGCTGGAGTCCCTGCGCATTTTTCACAAGCTCGGCCTGGAGGTGTTGATTCTCGACTATCGGGGCTATGGGCGGAGTAGTGGACGGCCCAGCGAAGAGGGCTTATACCGGGACGCCGAGGCCGCTTATGACTACCTCACCCGTGAGCAAGGCGTTTCACCGGAACGGCTAGTGGTATTCGGTCGCTCTCTGGGCGCCGCCGTGGCGGCAAACCTGGCGAGCGAGCATCCGGTCGGTGGTGTGATTCTGGAGTCGGGGTTTATCTCGGTGCCAGAACTGGGCGCCGAGCTCTATCCTTTTCTTCCAGTGCGGTTACTGGCGCGCTATCGATACGACACCCGCGAGGCACTACAAAAGGTCAATGCGCCGGTGCTGGTAGTCCACAGTCGCGACGACGACATCATCCCTTTTTCCCACGGCCGGGCACTGTTTGAAGCCGCCCCCGAGCCGCGCCAATTCCTAGAGCTGGAGGGCGACCACAACACCGGTTTTCTTCAGTCCCGGGAGCGCTACGTTCGTGGCCTTGAGCAGTTTCTGGGAGAGCTGGGCTGGTAGCGCCCCGTACGGGCAGCCATTGCCCAGGTGCTCACGTCCATCTTCGGCCCGGCCGAAATGCAACTAAACTCATCTCAAGTGGGTGAAGTCTCTGACTCGCTATTTCCTAGTCTTCGCGAGGTGTCCAGATATGGGTATCTACACGACCGCCTGCCGGTGAACCATCCCCTTTGGTAATGAAGTGGTACTCTGAGCGGATCGAACCATCGCCGCTGACCTGCCCCTTGAAGTCCATCGTCGCCTTGGACTCCGGAAACCTGCCGAATCCCGAAAGCTCGGAACCTGATAGGCGCACCGTGGCCTCCCAGGGCCAAGGGTGGTTGAAAACCTCAAGCTTGTACTCATTGCCGCCAATAGGCTCGATTTTCATCACAGGACTGTTGGCCAACCCGTCTCGCACGTAAAAGCCCGCGAGGGAGTCTTGGCTTTCAGTTGGATCGGTCGGTTCAGGCGGCCCCGAATCCCAATCGGTATTGCTCACAAACGCAGCGATAATTGTCCCGAGAACGCCTATCAGGGCAACTACTATCTGGACTCGATGTGACTTTTGGCTTTCTCCCATAACGACGCCCTCCCCCGGTAACAATTAATCTTCACGTTAGATCATGAGGCGATTTTCTTAGTCACAGTGGGAATTAAATTCCGACGGGCTATTTCGAAACGAGATCACCCGTTGGTCGAATGCCGAGTTAAGCGGCAATGAAAGGCGCAAAAAACATAGGTTGGCGCCATACTTTAGGTCGAATCGACAAACGTTCCCTTTCCCTGTCTCCTTCAACGCTTTGCGTACGCCCAGCATGGGCATGACATTATGGGTGAAAGTCCCCTGTAGGAAGATCACCGTTAACTGCCAATTTAACGCTAACTACTAACGAATGGCAAGGGCTCCGCCATGTGTCAATGTCTATCGACGAGTTTCCAGCATGGGCAAAATCCGGCGGTTGGGCCCATACTCTAAAATTCTCGGAATCAATCAGGCATTGTCCAATGATTTGCTGAAGAAGGCGGGCTTGGTATCGCTGCGTGACGGATGATCAAGCTTCACTACCCTGAGTGAAACGCCCTGTGCGGACCCGTCGGTCCGACGCCTCGGTGCAGGGTGCTGTGGGGAGAGCGGGCTCAACACCCGTCCTTACCCGATTAGGCGTATTGGCTTGAAACTTAAGGCTTTTTATATTGATCACACTCAGATAACTTGTCGCTATTTTCAATCATTATCGATGTCATCTCCGACTGATACTCAGACAAATTTGAGATGGAGTTTTGTACGGTCTTCTGGGGGGTAACCTCCTTCAGAATGCCCACAAAACATTCACAAAATTCAGGTTGACCAGGATGTTTTTTTGAGCAAACCATACTTGTGGTAAGACCAAAAACTTGTTGCGCCTCTCTAGTGGCTTGATATTCACCCGTGGAAGATGCACACCCGACGACTAGAAATATTGACAGAGTTGCTAATATTTTCATTTTTACTCACTTTGTATGGTTCACCTAACGCGCCAAGCAGCGCGCACATTCTGCGTTTTGAGGGCAGCGAGGCAAATATGCCCCGCTGCCTTGGCTTGTTCACCGTAGTCACGAGATTCTTCTGATTTCGATACTACCCACCTTTTTGCCCTCTTTCACACCGCGATGGTCGTGGTAAGGGCGACGAAATCTGAAATTCGACGCTTCGTTCGTTGTAATAACAACGTAATCAATTTGGGCTCGCCTAAATGTGGAAGTGACGGATTTGATTGCAGCCTCAACCGATGTAAATATTTGATCGTCTTTTTGAAGGTTTCCGCTTTGGCGGAATATTCTAGCACGGAAGTTTCCTGAATCGTTAAGGCCGCAAACCTCAGAGAGCTGATCTAAATAAACAACCTCGGTGCTATTTGGGTCGTCTAGTTTCTGCTGCTGGTTGAGTATGACAATAAACACTCCAACTATGAGCACTCCCATCAGCAGAACACCAATAATCGTCTCCGCTTCCATGTTTTCTTAATCCTGTACGGTTAACGCAAAGCGCAACGGCGCGAGCTTGCTAGCGTCCGGCACACGAAGGGTGCGTATTGGCGCGTATTGTTAAAAGACTTCATGAACGCCCCCGAAGTTTGGCCAATAACTCGGCCCATTGCGACGACCTAACCATCAATGCAAGACCAATGCAAAGCTGGAATACTAGGCCGAGCGGCCAAAGCAAGTTCGCGACCGAAAAGTCCAATGAATGAGATAGAGAACCAAGCGATCTCGGCAAATAGGCCAGAGCAGTGACAATGAAATATGCTCCTCCCAATTGGAGTAGAAACATTTGACTTTGTCGGTTCAGTTCTCCCGTTTCTTCGCTGGAACAACGAGCTAGCGCGGACTTAGCAGAAATCCAAATCAGGAGCGCTGCAAGTAGGCCTATACCGATAAAGCTGCCAATCAGAAAGGCGTGTACATACCCTGGGATCACCTGTCCTTGGTATTGCTCAACAGTGGTAAAGAGCATAACCAAGCCAGGAACATTTAGCACTACTTCAACTAAAAGCCATAGCGAAAATAGCCGTAGTGCGATTGCTGTAATGTCTCTCGAAGTCATGTTCTACCTTTTAACGTCTGCCATAAACGGCGCGAGGAACGAGCGTCCGGCGACCGAGGGGGGCGTATTTGATGGCTTGGTTAGCCATCTCTTAGCTGGATCCCCATTTTGTAAACAATTACAGCGTGACTTTGGTAATTGCCAATAGATTCTTGCAGTATACTAAAGCCGATACTCTTGTATAATCTCACAGCGACCTCATTGGAGCCAACAACGGTTAGCGTGACTTGACCTTTTAGCTTACGTAGAACATACAAAATCAGCTCTTTGCCAATTGTTTGGCCGCGACAGTTCGGGTGAACAAATAGCCATACTATAGAGTTTTCTTTAATACCGACAAACCCACCAATTTCATCTCCTTCATATATGAAGATTTCCGATGAATGAAACAGGTCCAACATCCGCTGGTCTTTACTAAGCGGAATAACTTGCAAATCAAATCCTTCACCAACGAATTCGTCTGATTTTGATAGATTATAGGTAACTATTCAGCACCATCTTCAAGATGCGAGCGCTTTTCAATCAAAAAGTCCGGCCAGTTAT
>NZ_JBDLLG010000013.1:0-142242 GCF_039822625.1 Marinimicrobium locisalis | reverse complement strand
CCATGCCGCTCCTTGTATTCCATGTCAGTTTGAAAAACGTCATTATGCCACGGGTATCACGGCTAAACTGTGAACCCGTCGTTTTCAAGGGGTATAGGCCCCTTGGGCGTGCAATCGTAATCTCTGGCCCGCCAATCAAGTGGTAGATATTTAATAAAATTCAGCATCGTTCATATTGGTATCTGCGGGCCCGGCGGCAAGCCGAGCCACTGAAGGGTGATGAACCTCACTGAAACTCCGCCGTTCGGTTGCTGGCCATAGCGGGTCCGGGAAGCGCCAGCAGGTTTCCCGTAGAGGCATTTACTTATCACCATTTTTCAAAGCCCGATTGAGCGCAATAACTATGGGGTAAGCCGACACACTGGCGACCAGCAACAACCCGAACAGGCAGAGCAAATTCTTAGCCCAGCCGGTCAGAGTAACATTGAATGCGGAATCCACACTCAGTCCAATGCTCAATTCATCGACGAACAGGCCGTAAATCGACCCAAAGAAAGTGAATAGATAAAGAAAAGCCAATAGGTAAAATTTCATTTCAGTCTTTACCGGCCCTCGGAGGTTGCGGAGTCATTTCCGGCTTCATTTAAACAGACCAACTTCTCAGCACCCCCGAACAATCAGGTGCTCGGTATCCCCCAGAAAGTGCTTCTCTTCGACTCCTAGCTGATCCAAGGTTGATTGCCACTGTCGCGCGACTTTCGACTGGTGATCCAGATCATCGCGTACCTCCGGCCAAGCGGTATCGAGTACCTGCTCGGGGCTGACGGACACCATGCTACCGCCGGGCTCAGTGATATTGAACCAGGGCGTGGGCTTGAAGAGTGGAGCCCAGTCCTCCATGTCCCACAACCCTTGCAGCGTGAGGGCGGCGCTCCGAGGCTTCTCGGGCGGCCACTGGAAAGAACGTTCGTTCCCTGCGAGGCCGCCATTACGTTTCGCTCGTTCGGCGTGGGAAGACAAGTTGACCGCCGGACGGGTAACCAGGGTAGACGCCACAGCATCGCCCAGATTACGCAGGGTACCGGGGCTTACGGCGTCGATCTGCTGATACCGACAGGGCATTCCCAAGCGGGTGGAGACCCGTATGGCAAGGGCGCAATCATTGGCGATGGGGGTCAGCCAATGCATATCAATGTCGGTTTTTACCGGGTGGGTCCAGTCGACCTGGCGCGGGTCCCTGTGCGCCACCGGGTCGACCGCCGGAGAGCAATCGACGCTGAGATTGGCGGTAAGGTGGAAGAAGCGCAACCAGGGCCGGTCACCCAGGGTGGTGAAGCCCAGGCCCGCGCCGCGCCAGCTGTGGCAAGCTCTAACGTCGACGACTTGGTGTAGAAAATCGTGATATTCGGCCATCTGCAGCAAGCGTTCCGGGTCCTCCGCCAAGGTCCGGAAGGATGGGTAGCGCATTAGCGTTACCTCCAGATCGACGAGGAGGCCGGTACGCCCGAAAAGGGCGCGGAAGTCCCACGACAGGCTCCTCACCCGGTGTAGAGGGCCATCTAAATCGTCTGCCTTAAGTTCAACCTGAGTCGGCAGTAACCTGTGCCTGGGCTCTAAGCGCTCGTCGGTGCTGTAGCTAAATTCCAAAGGCTCGACGTTGCCGTGCACCAGGCGCACCGTCTGTTCCCGGTTCGGGCGAAAGGCTGCCAGGCGTCGCTGTAATCGCTTGTCCATCACGGCGTCTCCTTAGGTATCGCCGCCAGGTTGTGGGTTAGAAAATCGACAATATAGGCCTTCTGGTGAGCGGTCACAGCAGCCTCATAATGTTCGTACTGATTTTTCATCCACTGGAAATAAAAGTCGGAGAAGTGCTCGAAGGCCACCCAGTCCAGCGGTTGCTTGCAGTGCCGACGGAACAACCGTCTAAGGTCGCCTTCGTCCAGTTTCTCGAGTTCAGCTGGCTGGTGATCCGTTAGAGCCGGCTGGAAATTTTGCCACTGCTCCGAGCCAGTCACGACGTCGCCGTCCTCCAGTGTCCAACGGCGGGCTTGCTCACGAGCGAACCGGGTCAGGATAGCCGGATCCAGGCCGCTACTCCCCCCGCAGCAGGTAAAGGCTAGCCCCAGCACCGCATCGGCCCCGACGGGAATATAACTGACCCGATAGGACCAGTATCCGTATTTACGCAGCTCATAGTCGACCACGGGCGTACCCTCATTGAACCAGAGTGTGGGCTCGGCCACTTCGGGCAGGCGCGAGCCGTACTCAAGAGAGGAGCGAAAGAAATCCTCCATGGCGATTCGGTCCAGCATCCGCTCGAATGCCTCGGGGCTGGCTGCCGGCAACCGGCCAAGCAGCGTATGACGGGTGACATGGAGCAGAACCTCGGCCTCGTCATTAGCTCGATGGCCCCGAAAAAACCAACGGGTGTAATAGAGCGTTTCTTTGCGCAGGGCGACATCCTTGCCGGTCTCTTCATCTACGCAGAGGAATCGATGAAGATCCATACACCGGTCGGTATCAACCAGGTAGTCATTGACTTCGGCCATCCGCATTGTCAGGTGGGCACCCGGTCCAGCCGCTAATGTTATTTCTTCGAATCGGTTCTCGGGCGGGCCAAGCACCTCCCCCGACCTGCGCTTGAAGAACGCCAGCGGCCGACGATAGTGGTACCAACCAAGCAGCAGGCGCGCACCCAGCTTGTTAATAAACGGCCAGATCGGTACGAGACAAAGCCAGTAAACATGCGAGGGCCGATGGACCGTCAAACTGGCCAGTAACATGAGAATCCCCTGCGGTGAATAGCTGCAGAAAAGGAGCAGACGTTTACCTGAGCGCTCCAGCACCAGCGCCTGAAGTATTCCTACCCCAACACCGAAAAGGAGCAAGAACGATAACGACAGATAGATCCACGTGGTCCAAGAATGCTCCAATGACGCCTGCCAGGGCGACAGCAGGGTGGCGAGAAGCTCCATTTGTATATCTCCTTGCATCGGGCCGCCGGGCCCGGTTGTACAGTTTTTGGGTTGCTAACACGAATAAGACTTTAGGCTTTTGAGCCGAGCCATAAAAACTCAGGAAAGTAATTCCCTTTAGACGGGTTTGGTTAGCCGTTCCGGCTCACTCTCCACCACGCTTTTCTGGTTGTCCAAATCAATGGGCCACTTTAACGGAGCGAAGTGTTCCGTTAATGACATATCTGGGCATTCCGCCGCCACTCGGTTCCATTCGGCCTGGGCTTCGGGTCCCAGGTCCAGTTGAATGGTATTGATAATGGCTTCCTGAAGCTCCGTAATGGGCGTGGTATCAAAAAGGGGGCCTGACCTATCGTCGCTGTATATACTGTGGAAGAAAGTAATATGTACAAAATGTTTTTGCGTAATAGGGAAAAGCACCAAATGTTCCGGGTCAAAAGGCTTCGCATAGCGCATGGTTCTGTACACTACGCACCGACCCGAGAACACTGGCAAATGGTTTTCCGCCTTCCAGTCGACTGGGCCTTGGTGTTTTGGAAAGCCGGGCTCGTCAAGCTGCTGATCTCCATAGGTAGTATTGAGATAATCCACCAACGCACTTTCAAATACTCTCGGATGAAAAAACGAGGTATTCGGGTACTCATGTTCCTCATGCCGCGCCACAACCGCCACCGCCATTGATAGCTCGCCTTTGTCGCCGGTCATCCAAGGCCCCCAAAAGGCCCAGTTGCGCTTAAAAATCACTTTTAAGCGCCAGTGGCCCTCCTTTACGTGCAACCCTTGCGAGAGTGCATCCGTATAAGGGCTGCGGGAAACTGGGCTAACAACGCGCTGGCTGGGCTTGTGACGCGGCGCGCGAAAGCTAAGCACACTGCCTCCAATAAGGCATTGTACCCGCCGATTGTTGGGTAACGCCGGCCCCCTGGGAGTACAGTAGTTACGCCTGCGCCGCCAATCAAGTGGCAAATATTTAATCATATCCAGCATGGCTCTTACCTCTTCTTGCCCAGGCGCTTCAATTTTTCGACATGGGGTTCCGCGGTATGCTCGGCGTAGGCGTTTATAGCTACTCCTCCCGATACAGCACTGGCGGACACGGTCAACACCTTAGTGATTGCCGCCACCATGGGAAAGGCCCCGCCAGCTGCCACCCCTGCCGCCGCAACCACACTAATCATCGCCGCGCTCTTACCCACACCAACCCACACTGCCCTGTTATGCGCACTGGTGTCATATCTATCCGTCTCGCTTCTCAGCCTCTCGGGGGCCACGCGCCGTTGGCTTATGGCACCCACCAAATCAAGGCCTGTGTGAGCCACCTTCTCTACAAGCTCAAATTTGAGCTGATGGGCAAGACGTATGCCATCGCCGGGCGAGGTTCTGGGACGGTAGAAGTAGGCTTCGTGTCCGTCTAGGGTAATGCCACGAGCGGCCAAAACCTGCATAGCCTGGGTGAAAATGGCGGAGCCGCCGTACACGGAAACCCAACGAACCCCCGTGGTATTTCTTGCGGCCAGCATGGTGTCCGCCAAATGCACGGAGGAACCGTGAGCCGACTCGATTTTAAGCGCGTCGTAGCGGATTAAGCTGCCCAACCGCTTTCCGCCGGGAGTAAAGTGCAGGTCAAAGCCTTCGTTCTCCACCTGCAGCTGGCTGCCAGAGCCCAGGGCACGAAGAACATTCCGTGCCGCAATGTTAGCGGCTTTTTGGGGGTCGTCCAACTCTGCGTCCGAGATAGCGACGGCTCGATAGTTTTTTTGCTCAATACAGCCAGATTTTTTATACTCCCCCCGCCACTCCTTGCCACGCCCAGCCTTCTTCACTTCGTACAACCCCTGCTGCTTCTGCTCCGTCGCATCGGCATAATTCTCATCCAGCTGCATATCCACCACAAAATAACTCCCATCCGGGCGCTGGGCGATGGTGGCTTTCAGGCCGGGCAGGAAGGCATAGAACAGCGTAATGCTGTGTTTTATATGGGGGTTGTTCTGGGTGTGGGCCTGAAGCACGTTTCGGCGCAGGTGGGGGCTTTCTTCGATATAGACGTTTTTCTTGCCGAGGTGACCTGAAGTGAGGGCAAACAGCTCTTTGATGGCAATGAGGGCCCAATGGCTGCCTCGTTTTTCGGCCTCCTTCAGTTTTTTCACATCCTTGGCGAGGCCGGGGCAGCGTAAATCCGTCTGCCGGCATACTCGCCGGCAATGATTAAGGGGCTGGAGGATTGGGGTCCGGGCATGGCGGTATTCATAGTATCAGTCCTTTCTTAGAGCGTCCGGTCAAGCCAACCGATAATAAGGTTCCTTTGGCTTGACGCTTTTCTGCTCAGGTTAACGTGATGGGTGGGGCTATAAACCCTGCGGTGAGATGCTACAAGCGCCAGAATTGAAGCACAACTCTCTCCATAGATTGCTGTGAACTGCGTCACAACACTGATCTGGAGGTCCTGGAGCGAAGGCTATCGGGTTCTTTTGGATTTATAGAGTATGTACGCGGGACCCGAGCGCTGTTCGCGAACAAACATGTCAGGTGGCGGGCTCACGCCCTTACCTTACCTACGCGGGTACGCAGGTTGGGTTGCGAGCAGAGCGCAGACCAAGATTATTCAGCTCGCAGCCGCTCCACCAGGGGGCCGATTTCTTTGTCCCATGCCTGTTGATCCACTACCCCCACGTGCCGGTGGCGGATGATGCCCTGCTTGTCCACCACGTAGGTTTCCGGCGCGCCGAACACGCCCAGGTCCAGGCCCAGGCGCCCTTCTTTATCCACGATGCTGAATTCATAGGGGTCGTGCAGCTGTTCCAGCCAGCGCTTGGCTTCCTCCACGTCGTCCTTGTAGTTGACGCCGTAAATGGGAATGTTCTCGCTTTCGGCCAGCTTCACCAGGAAGGGGTGCTCAATGCGGCAAGCCTGGCACCAGGTGGCCCACACATTCAGTAGACTGACCTTCCCCTTGAAGACCTCCGGGGTAATGGCCGCGTTCGGGTCGTCCACGGTGGGCAACTCAAAAGCCGGAACGGCGTCGCCGAGCCGGCTTGAGGGCATTTCGGTCGGGTCCAGACTCAACCCGCGCCAAAACAGCACAGCCAATAATACGAATATAATTAGCGGGACAAACAGTTTTAACCGTTGCATCAGAATCTGCCCTCACCGGTCAGACTAGGCTCCGCGGCTTCCACTTCCCGCCGGGCCAGCCTGCGGTAGCGTTTGTCCGCCACGGCCAGCCCGCCACCCAGGGCCATAAAGATTGCGCCCATCCAAATCCAGCGGACGAAGGGTTTCACGTGCACGCGAATGCCCCAGGCGTCTCCCTCCAAGGGTTCGCCCATGGCGATGTACAGGTCTCGGAACAGGCCCGGGTCCAGCGCCACTTCGGTCATCACCTTGCCGCCCGCCAGGTACCGGCGCTTCTGCGGTCTCATATGGCGCACGTACTCGCCGTTCTGACTCACCCGAAGGCTTGCCTCTTGGGCGATGTAGTTGGGACCACGAACCTCTTCAACGCCTTCCAGCACAAATTCGTAGTCATTGGCCCGTACGGTTTCGCCCGGGGCCATACGAACGTCCCGAAGGTCGCTGTAGGCGGTGTTCAGGCAAACACCGATGGTGGCCACCGCAATACCGGCATGGGCGAGCTGCATACCCCAGTAGCTCAGGCTCAGCCGACGCAAGCCGTCGCGCCAATGGCGGCTGTGACGCAGGCGATAGACCACATCGGAGACCCCGGCCGAAACGATCCAGACCGCAACGAACACCGCCAGCGCCACCTGCCAGTGGTACTCCTCCCCGTACAGCGCCGGGAACAAAGCCCCCGCCGCCACACTGATCACCAGCGGGCGTGTGAGAAGCTGGCGCAATTGCTGCCAGCTGGTGCGCTTCCAGCTAGAGGAAACCCCCGGCGCCATTAGCAGACAGACAAGACCCATCAGCGGCACGAAGAACACGTTAAAGAACGGCGGGCCCACGGACACCTTACCCCAGTTGAGCGCGTCGGCAATCAACGGGTAGAGCGTCCCGATCAAAACGCTGATCATAATGGTCAGCAGGAGAATATTATTCGCCAGCAGAAAGGTTTCCCGGGAGACCAGCGAAAAGCGCACGCTCTTGTGAACCACCGGCGCCCTCAAGGCATACAGGGTCAGGGAGCCACCCACCACGACCAGCAGGAACATCAGGATAAACACCCCCCGTTCCGGATCGCTGGCGAAGGCGTGAACCGAGGTAAGCACGCCGGAGCGGACCAAAAAAGTCCCCAACAGGCTCAACGCGAAGGTGAAAATGGCCAGCAGTAGCGTCCAGCTTTTGAACAGCCCGCGCTTTTCCGTGACGGCCAGCGAGTGGATCAGTGCCGTGCCCACCAGCCACGGCAAGAAGGAGGCGTTTTCCACCGGGTCCCAGAACCACCAGCCACCCCAGCCGAGCTCGTAATAGGCCCACCAGCTCCCCAGAGCGATGCCGATGGTCAAAAACGCCCAGGCGGTATTGGTCCAGGGCCGGGCCCAGCGGGTCCAGGCGCTGTCGAGCCGGCCACTCAACAAGGCCGCGATCGCAAAGGCGAAGCTAACCGCAAAGCCCACGTAGCCCATGTACAGCACCGGCGGGTGAACGATTAGGCCGAAATCCTGCAACAGCGGGTTCAGGTCCGCGCCCTCTGGAGGGGCCAGCGGCAACAGGCGGTCGAAGGGGTTGGACGTCAATATAATAAACAGCAAGAAACCAACGGCGACAAACCCCATCACCGCCAGCACCTGCGCACGCAGGCTGATGGGCAGACTCTTACTCAGATGAGCAATGGCCAGAGTCCAGCCAGAGAGCATCAGTATCCACAGCAACAGGGAGCCTTCGTGGCCGCCCCACACGGCGCTGATCTTGTAGTACATCGGCATCATGCTGTTGGAGTGGCCCGCCACATAAGCCACCGAGAAATCATCCTGCACAAAAGCAACCGCCAAGCAGGCGAAAGCGATTGCCACAAACACAAAGAAACCCGTCGCCAGCGACCGGCTGGTATGCATTAGCAGTTGGTTGCCGGTTTGGGCCCCCACCAGCGGCAGCACTGTGAGGGCCACACTGAAGGCGAGCGCCAGGATCAACGCATAATGACCGACCTCAGGAACCATATGCCATGCCTCCGCAGGTCTCGTCATGCTCGCCACCAGCCAGGCTCATGGCATCGGCCACTTCGGGGGGCATGTATTCCTCATCGTGTTTGGCCAACACCTCGGTGGCCACAAACACGCGCTCCTGGTTCAGGCTGCCGTTGACCACCGCCGCTTCACCTTCGGCAAACAGATCGGGGAGTATGCCCGAGTACACCACGGGAAAGTCCACTACCCCATCGGTCAGGGAAAAGCGGGTTTCCAACGAGGTTTTCGAGCGCTCCACGCTGCCGGGCCGGACGCAACCGCCGGCCCGGATTCGGGTATCGACCGGGGCCTCCCCGGAGACAATTTGGCTGGGAGCATAGAACAGGTTGATGTTCGCGCGCAGCGCGTAAGCCATCAGGCCCACGGCCAAACTGGAGAACACCACAATAAACAGGACCAATAGGAGACGCTGTCGACGGACGGGATGCATAGGCTACTTCACTTTAAGTCAACTCAGGCGGCCGAAGCCGCATGCAGTGTATCAAGTTTGTCTGGGTGGTGCCTGCCCTTGTGTGCGGGCCATTGAAGCCCGACGTTGCAATGCGGCTTGGCGCCTGAGCCAGCGACGCTGGCGCACTATCGGGCTGATCAATAAGTACGCCAGCACCGCCCAGGTAATCAGAAAACAGGCCCAGACATAGGGGCCGTGGCCCCCCATCTGAAAAAACTCGGCCCAGGAATCAAAGTAAAAACGCATTAGCGCTCCCCCTCTTTCGCCACCAACTCTCGGACCCAACCGGTGCGCGACTCACGCCGGAGGATTTCATTGCGTGTGTAGAGAAGCAGAACCACTACATAAAAGACGTAAAACGCCACAACCATAGTCAGAAGCGGGTACAGCATGGAGGAATGAATCGTCGGCGCCGAGGTCAGTTTCAGAGTGGCTGGCTGGTGCAGGGTGTACCACCAGTCCACGGACTTGTAGATAATCGGGATGTTCACCGTTCCCACCAGGGCCAGAATCGCGCTGGCCTTGTCGGCCGCCTCCCGGTTCTGGAAGGCACTCTGTAGGGCCATAATGCCCAAATAGAGAAAGAACAGAATCAGCATGGAGGTAATGCGTGCATCCCACGCCCACCAGGTGCCCCAGGTAGGCTTGCCCCAAATGGCGCCGGTCACCAGGGAGACAAAGGTCAACGCCGCCCCAATGGGCGCGGCGGACTTCATCACCATAAAGGCCAGCTTCATTCGCCAGATAAGCCCCACCGCCCCGGAAATGGCCATGATGTAATAGCCGGCCAACGCCAGGAAGGCGGCGGGCACATGGATGTAAATAATGCGATAGCTGTTGCCCTGTTTAAAATCTTCCGGGGAGAATGCCAGCCCCCAGACTGTTCCCAACACCAGTAGTACCAGTGCGATCACCGTCAACCACGGCAGCCAACCACCGGTTTTTTCGTAAAACCAGCGGGGCGAGCCCAACCGGTGAAACCATTGCCAGGACGCCATTCAGCCCATGCTCCTCTCGTCGTTATCAGTCACTGTCAACACACACCCGCAAGGCCGCGGAGGCGCCCATGGGCGCCAACGCCAGGGCCAGCGCCAGAAAAGCCCCCAAAATCGCCAGGGGTACACCCACCGTCACGCCCTGGGCCGCGTCATTCACGGCACTCGCCCCGAAAATCAGTATCGGCACGTAAAGCGGCATCACAATCAGGGACAACAACAGGCCACCGCGCTGTAGGGAGACCGTCAAGGCGGCCCCCACCGCGCCCACCAAACTCATGGTCGCGGTGCCAATCAGCAGTGACAGGCACAATGTACCATAGCCCCCCGGTAGCGATAACATCAGGCCCAGCACCGGCGAGAGCAGCGTTAGCGGCAAGCCGGTCACCAGCCAGTGAGCGACAATTTTGGCGAGCACGGTAAAATAGAGCAGCGACGGGCTAACCAGACACTGCTCCAACGCTCCGTCGTCATAATCCGAGCGGAACAGCCCGTCCAAGGACAGGAGCGTGGCCAGCAACGCCATTACCCAAAGCACTCCCGGGGCCAGAACGGCCAGCACTTTGCTCTCCGGCCCCACGCCCAAGGGAATGAGCGAAATCGCAATAAGGAAGAACACCAGCGGGTTGATCCAATCGCCGGGGTGGCGTGCCGAGAGCAGTAAATCCCGACGCAACGTGGCTCCGAAGGCGCCGGTCATGGCCCTTGAGAAGTTAGAGGCATCAGCCTTCATACGCGCCCTCCTCTTCCTCGGTGAACACCGGAGGAAACGCCGTCAGGTCCAGATGGCGCACGCCGGGTAGCGTCACCTCCTGATGGGAGGTCATCACCACCAACCCGCCGGCGGCCACGTGGGCCCCAAGGCGGGCCTCCAGGGCGGCCACACCGGCCTTGTCGATGGCGGTAAAGGGTTCGTCCAGCACCCACAAGGGGGCACTGGAAAGATACAGGCGGGCCAGTGCCACGCGACGAAGTTGCCCGGCCGAAAGCTGCTGGCAGGGAATGTCCTCGTAACCGGCCAGCCCCACTTCCGCCAGGGCGGTCAGTGAATCCTCCGCCAGGGTGCCGGCGCTCATAGCCCGGTACCAGGCAAGGTTTTCCAGCGGGCTCAGGGCCCCTTTAATTCCCGGCGAGTGGCCGATATAGAGAAGGGAGCGGCGAAACGCCCATAGGTCTTCCTGGACGGGGCGGCCGCGCCAGAGAATTCGACCGCGGGCGGTGGCGCCAATACCGGCGATCGCACGCAGCAGCGTGGTTTTACCCGAGCCGTTGGGGCCTTGCACCTGCCACTGCTCCCCGGCGTGCAGGCGCGCACCAAGCCCACTGAACAGCGGGCGTGCATCGCGTTCGCAGCTCAGGTGTTCGAGTGTGAGGAGAAGCTCCGCCAAGTTGCGCCGCCATTTGCCAAAATTAGGAGGCAGCCGGAAGTAGCTGCCAGGGTCACTATACTGATCGGGCGTTATTCGACAGAATGAACGCTCAAACGTCGCGGATTATAACGGGGTGGGCCACCTCTCACAACGAATGGTGCCACAATGAACCTAGCAGCCGTTAACCCCTGTAACCCGGAGGCAGGGCAAACACCATGGTGAATAAGATTCCCGAGGGCAGAACGCCCCTGACACTGCCCTCCGAAACCCCCGCCGGTCGTCGCCCGGAAGGGCCCTCGAGCCTGGCCCAGCAGGTGGGGCGAACCCGGCAAGCGGCCACCACTGCGGAGGTGCGAAGCGTGGCCCCGGCTAACAACGAGCAACGCCAGCAACTGCTCAACCGGCTACTGGATACCCTCCTGCAGTGGCAGGGCCGGCCCGACAGCGCCCAGAAAACCGAACAACTGGCTCGCCTTGCGGACGAGCGGGCGCTGCTCAACTCCCCTCTTCTGAAACTGGTTCGTTTGATGGTGCGCCAGGAATCAGTGGTCACCTACACCGACCAACCCCTCAAACCGGGGCAACGGGTGCCCATGTACCTGTCCGAAGGTCGACTCTGGCAACTCGATGCCAAACCCCAGGCGGAGAACCCGGCGGTTCGCCAACCGATGAGCGAGCCGACTCGTCAAGCGTTGCTTGAGACCCTGCGAAGAACCCTTCCCCTAAAAGACCAACCGGACCTGGCACCGCAACTGCCCAAAATTCAAAGCCTGACTTATACCCAGCAGCAACAGTTGCTTTCCCCCACCCTGCAGCAGGCACTGCGCCAGGCCGCTCAGCAGATTCGTCAGCCCCTTGAGCTTACCCAGCCCAAAGCGTTGCGACAGGCAATGGAAAACAGCGGTGTGCAACTGGAGCAAAAATTGCTGCGTGCGCTGCAAGCTCAAGAAGGGACCGGACGAGGTGCCCGCGCCGAGGCCCTAACCCGGGCCATGAACAATGACTGGAAAGGCGCACTGCTGAAAGTACTAAACTCGACCCGCACGGAGTTGGGCCGCCTGGGGGAAAGCCCCGAATTCCAGCGCCCCTCGGAGCTGAACCTGACTCAACTACTCCAGCAGCTCGCCCCGCGCCCCGCGCCGGAACTGGCGGACCGCTCTGTGCGTAGTCAATTACTGCAAATGGTGCATCAACTCACCCTGCACAGCTTGGCTCGAGTTCAGTTTCAGCAGAGCCAGGGGCTCGCCCAGCAGTTTGCGCCCGCCGATACCGGCCAACCGGCGCAGCCCTGGACCCTGGATATCCCCCTACGCTTTGGCCAGGACGTGCTGCCGCTAATGTTCAGGGTTGAACCCGAGGCAGGAAAGGATGAGGCCGAGCAGCGCTCGGGTAAAACCCGCCAGTGGCAGGTGCAACTGAGCTTCGAGCTACCGGAAGCGGGCCCCCTGTACGCGCAGATTACGGTGCGTGAGCAGCAGGTGGCCACCCGCCTTTGGGCGGAACAGCCGCGGACCGCCGAGACCATTCGGGCCGGCCTGAACGACCTTCAACAGCGGCTGGAAAAAGAGGGCATCGAGGTAACCAAGCTGGAGTGCCACAACGGCGCCCCACCCCAACCGACAACGGCCATTCATTACTCGTTAGTGGACATCACCACATGAAAGCCAGCGACTTCACTCAGGATGAACTGGAAAAAGCCGTGGCGCTTTTTTACGACGGCAGCAATGCCCCGCACGTCAGCGCCAAGGGGCAGGGAGATGTGGCCCGTGAAATCATGGCCATTGCCGAGGCGGAGGGGGTGCCGCTGTGCGACAACCGGGCGCTGGTGGAACTCCTGGTGACCCTGGAGCTCGGCGATGAAATTCCCGAAAGCCTCTATATCGCCGTCGCGCATATTATTGCGTTTGCCTACGAACTTCAGGGCAAAAAACCGGAAGGTTTCGGCCCCACCCGCGGCGGCGACAATCAGTCCGACGGGTAGTGATAGCGAATCTCCACATCCCGCCCTTCTCCGCTGTCATCGGGGATATTGGAGCGACCGCGAAACACCATCAGGCGTCTGTCGCTTTTCCCGTACGCCAAATAAAGATCGTCGGCAAACAGTGAGAGAAGCGTACTGTCCACCCGGATTCGAAAATACACCCACTCGCGCTCTTTGTGGTGCAGCGGTGAATCCTCGGCACCCATTCGTTCCGCCCGCAACTTGACGTTGGTCAAGCGATTCGGGAAGGCGAAATGAAACGTTACCTTCTCCCCGTCGAGCAGCGCTTTCCAGGACTGCTGAATAAACGGGTCAAACCCCGCGTCAATGACCTGTCGCGCTTTCGCTTTTACCGTTTCCGACTCGGGGTTTTCGGTGTCGCCGCGCTTCAGAGTGATCTGCTTATCCGAGGACCACTGCGCCCCCCAGATCCGATCCAGGCGCTGATCTTCCAACCGGTAGGAGGGATGGATATCACCCCGGGTATAATCCAGGGCCTTCAGGGCAATACGCTTCCCTTCGGCGTCAACGTAATGTACTTCGGCCTGCCCTGCATCGGTCCGGGGTGTATAGCGCTCTTCATAAACGGGGCTTTGCCAGCTCCCGAGGGCATAGGCTTTGCCGATCACCCGGTAGTCTGCAGCCGTCACCGGCAGGGCCAGTAACAGGCTTGCCAGTGCACCTAAACCGACGGTTCTGCTGAACATACCCGTTCTCCTTGAAGCACCAGCCACCGGTGCAATGGCAACAGCCAGCACCAAATGGCCATCATGATCAGAAAGCCCTGCACCGCTGGCACGCCCCACTCGGCGCCTGACAGTCGAACCCCGCCCAGGTAGGCCATGGGGCCGCCGAAGGCACCGAGGGCGGCGATCAGCCAGGGCCGCTGGTAGAGCACTTTAAGCGGGTGGTGCAGCGTCAGCGCCATAATCACCCACAGGCAGGTCAGCCACGCCGGAGCCAGGCCGGATTGTGAAACCGCACCAAAATCCAGAACGCCGAAGTAACCGAGCAGGTTATCGTGAACGACGCCCATCGGCAGCGCCACACAAATCGACAGCCAATCTCGAGGGTGGACCGGCGCGAAGCGAAAGTGCAGCACCACGAACAGAAACGTGAAAATAATGCCCGGGACATTCCCCGCAAGCACACAGACAAACCAGCCCACTTGAGAGGCGGCGGCATTAAGCAGCCAGTAAGGTGGGCGCCGCCTCATCGCTCCCCCACTGCCGGACGGTACATGGGGCGGGCCATCAGCAGCTGCGCCGTTCCAATGCTGCGCTCCAGAAACCCCCCTTCGCAATAGCACAGGTAGTAACGCCACATACGGATGAAACGCTCGTCAAAGTTCATGGCCCGAACCTTGTTCAGCTGGCCCTCAAAGGCCGACCGCCAATCGCGCAACGTACGCGCATAGTGCTGACCGATATCTTCCAGGTGCAACAGGTTCATGTCGGTGGCCCTATGCATCAGGTCCGTCATCAGTGACACGGAGGGAAGCGAACCGCCGGGGAAAATGTACCGCTGAATAAAGTCCACATGCTTGCGCGATGTCTCGTAGCGCTGGTCACTGATGGTAATGGCCTGCAGCAACATCAGGCCGTCGTCGGTCAGCAGGCGGGAGCAGCGCTCGAAGTATTCCCGGAAGTGTTCGTGACCCACCGCTTCGATCATTTCCACCGATACCAGCTTATTGTACTGGCCGGTCAAGTCGCGATAGTCATCGAACAGAACCGTGACCCGATTCTCGAGCCCGGCGGCGCGAACGGCCTGGGTGGCGTGCTCCCACTGGGCGCGGGAGATAGTCGTGGTGGTCACCCGGCAGCCGTAATGCCGCGCGGCATACATCGAGAGCCCGCCCCAGCCTGTACCAATTTCGAGCAGGTGGTCCCTCGGCGTCAGCTCAAGCTTTTCACAAATGCGCTTGAGCTTGTGCTGCGCCGCCTCCTCCAACGTCGACTCGGCGCTCGGATAGATCGCCGAGGAATACATCATGCTCGGGTCCAGAAACAGCCGAAAGAAATCGTTGCCCAGGTCGTAGTGCGCCGCGATATTGCGCCGGGCGCCCTCTTTGGTATTGCGATTCATCAGGCGAAACGCTTTCAAAAAGCTTTTGCCGAGAACGGACTGACGGGCGTTCATTGCGTCCAGCGCCGGCAGGTTACTGACGAACAGGCGCGTCACCCGAGTCAGGTCGGGCGTGGACCAATAACCGCTCATATACGCTTCCCCGGCGCCGACGCTGCCACCAAACGCCACTTCAGCGTAGGCCATGGGATTGTGCACGTGCAGATCCGCCACCAGATCGGCTTTCTCGGCCGGCTGCCCGAACTCGTAGAGCTCATCCCCGTCATGTAATCGCAGGCAGCCCTGCTCCAGCCGGAACAGGGTCTTTAGAATCAGGCGTTTAGCGAGCGCATGATTCCAGCGTAAACGCGCGGTTCGGTGCCCTTTCAATCGGGCAATGCTGGGGTTGGAATGCGTCACAACTACCTCCGGGGTGCTAAGGTGATACGAGTCGTCGATGCGGCCGAGGCCGGCGCCGTCTGATGGCCTAAAAACGGCACACGCTTCAACCATAGCTGTAGCGCCTGCCAATAAATGGCCACGGGCACCTTTGCGGTCAGCCAGGGCTGCCGCCAGAGAATGCGGTTTAGGTTTGCCGGCGTCCAAGGCTGGCGCTCGAGGCTCAATGTGGCATCCATATGGCACTCGCTCTCCCGGTAGTTTTCCATATGTACCAGAAGCCGGTCGGCCGGGGCCGTACTGACCCACCGATAATCCATATCGATGGGGTTGAACGGTGATACCTGAAAACCCTTACGAAACATCAGCCGGGTCTTTCCCGTTTTCGGATGACAGGGGATCACATAACAGTGCCGCTCGTTCCAGGGCGTATTATTGACTTGGGCAAGAATTACGCTGGGCCGGTCGTGCTCGGGTTCAAAACAATAGTAAAAACTCACCGGGTTAAAGCAAACGCCCCACATGCGCAAGGTGGTCAGCAAACGGACTGGCCCCATGGGGCAGCTACCCATCTGCCGAGTCACTTCACGGCGCACCGCGGTCTTGAGGTCCCCTTGCTCGGGGTGCAGATAATCCTCACGCCGGAAGCGGCCGAGGTTGCGGCCCTTGCCGGACCAGAAACGGGCCCCTTCGAACAGCGACGGCAGCTCGTCCAGGTCCATGTAAAACATCGTGGAGCGGTAGCGGAATTCGTGCTCGCGCGGCACAAACCGGCGATGGCGAATCCACCCTTGGTAAAGGGCGCTTTCCATCAGAACGTCTCCCCGACGCACTGCGCCACCCGCAACCCGGACACCACTCCGTCTTCGTGAAAGCCGTTGCGCCAGTAGGCGCCACAGTAATGGGTGTGGTTCACCCCGCTGATATCGCCCCAGCGTTCCTGCGCGTCGATGCTCTGGCGGTTGAACACCGGATGACTGTAGCGATACCGGCCCAGAATACGGCGTTCATCCAACCAGTCGGTGGCATTAACACTCACGCAAATGGTTTCCGGGCACTCAAGCCGCTGCAAGAGGTTCATGTTGTAGGTAAGCACCGCTTCGCTCTGCCGGGACGGATCCAAGCGATAGTTCCAACTGGCCCAGGCCCTGCGCGCTTTGGGCAGGATGCTGGCATCGGTGTGCATCACTACCTCGTTGTCTTGGTAAGGCATTGCCGACAGAACCTCCTGTTCCCGCCCGCTGGGGTCGGCCAAGAGTTTAAGGGCCTGGTCGCTGTGGCAGGCGAAAATCACCTCGTCAAAGTCTTGCGCGCCGAAGCGCTCGGTGATGACGGTTGCGCCGGTACCGGTCCGACGAACCTGAGTGACCGGGCAGTCGGTGTAAACCTGCTCGGCGAACTCCCGCGTGATCGGCTTGAGGTAACTGTGCGAGCCGCCCTTAACGGTATACCACTGCGGTTGATTGGTGACGGTCAGTAGACCGTGGTTGTGGAAGAAGCGGATAAAAAACAGCAGTGGCATCTGCGCCGCGCCGGTCAACCCTGAAGACCATATCGCAGAGACCATGGGCAGAATATAGTGCTGCTGAAAGAAGTCACTGTAGCCCTGAGCCGCCAAGTACTCGCCCAGGGTCTGGTTCGAATCAATCCGGTTCTGTTCGTACGCGCGGGTACAGTCGCGATTGAACCGAACGATGTCTTTCAACATTTTCCAGTGGAAGGGCCGAAACCAATTGCGCCTTTGGGCAAACAACCCACTCAAGCCACAGCCGCTGTATTCGTGAGCGTGGTCCGGTTGGGTCACACTGAACCCCATGTCGGTAGCCTGGCTCGCAACGCCCAGGTGCGACAGCAGGCGGATAAAGTTAGGATAAGTCCGATCGTTAAACACGATAAAACCCGTATCCACCTCGTAAGTGGAGCCAGCCACCTCCACACTCTTGGTGGCCGTGTGGCCACCCACTTGCGGCCCGGCTTCAAAGAGCGTTATTTCGTGTCGTTTTGCCAGGACATAGGCGGCGGTCAAGCCGCTGATACCCGACCCAATGACCGCGATTCTTTTGGTCTCGGACCCGTCTAGTGCGTTCAATCTTTCACCATTTTTTTCAGTAAACCGGTTTTCCAGCCCAGCGGCAGCCAGTTGATCAACCGCATGGTCCACACCAATTGCCAGGGGAACTGGACAATCAATCGCCTTTTCTTCATGCCCTTGGCAATCGCTTTTGCGGCGTCTTCCGCCTCCACCAGAAACGGCATTTCAAAATCGTTTCGGTCGGTCAACGGCGTTTTCACAAACCCGGGCCGAACCAGCGTTACATCAATGCCCTCGGGTGCCAGGTCCACCCGCAACGAGTGCATAAAATACTCCATGGCCGCCTTTGAAGCGCCATAGGCTTCGCTTCGGGTCAGCGGAAGCACGGAGGCCATGCTGCCCACGCCCACTACTTGCGCCCGATTGGGGGAGGCGCGCAACAACGGCAAC
Organism: Marinimicrobium locisalis; assembly: GCF_039822625.1. Taxonomy (NCBI): domain Bacteria; kingdom Pseudomonadati; phylum Pseudomonadota; class Gammaproteobacteria; order Cellvibrionales; family Cellvibrionaceae; genus Marinimicrobium; species Marinimicrobium locisalis. Next base: position 124,438 of record NZ_JBDLLG010000013.1, on the reverse strand, counting down.
GCCAGCTCCACGGTGTTCGCCGAACCGATCACGTTAATGTTCATCACCGTCGCAAAGGGCCGGGCATCGAACCTCTTGATATCAATGTACTCACAGGTACCGGCGTTGATCACCACCGAGTCCAGATAGCCGTTAATCTCTTTTAGGGCCGTAGCGGCCTGCTCCACCGACTCGCGCCGGGTCAAATCCACCGCCAAGGGGTAGCACCGCTGCGGAAACGCCTCGGCCAGGGCCGCCAGCTTGTCACTCGAGCGGGCCGATACAATGACCCGGTGGCCCTCCTGCAGAAGCCGCCGCGCCAGAGCGGCACCAATACCGCTGGAGGCGCCGGTCACCCAAATCCATCGCTGATCACTGACCGCACTTTCGCTCACTGTTTCTCTCCCGCTCCCGTCGCTCACTACTCATCTCCAGTTTCGGATTTGCGATGCCCATGTAACGCCTTGAACAGCGCAATGGTGTCTTGCCGGCTGGCTTTCAGGTCCACCATCGGCTTGGGGTACCCCGATACCGGCGGCGGATCGTGAATGGCCTTGTCAGACAGCGCCTTCAGCTCTGGAACATACTTACGAATAAAACGGCCGTTGGGATCAAAACGTTCGGATTGAGTCACCGGATTGAAAATCCGAAAGTACGGGGCCGCATCGGTCCCGGTCGAAGCACTCCACTGCCAGCCGCCGTTGTTGGCCGAGAAATCGCCGTCAATCAGCTGAGACATGAACCAGGACTCCCCCATGCGCCAGTCGATTCGGAGGTTCTTGGTCAAAAACATGGCCGTCACCATCCGCAGACGGTTGTGCATCCAGCCGGTTTGCGCGAGTTGGCGCATGGCGGCATCCACGATGGGGATACCGGTTTCACCGCGCCGCCAGCGATTGAAGTCCGCCTGGTCCCAACGCCAGGGAAAGCCTTCGGTGTAGGTTTGCAGGGGTTTGCGCTGACAGACCTGGGGAAAGTCCACCACCACATGCTGGTAAAAATCCCGCCAGACCAGCTCTCCGATCCAGGTAGCCACCCCCTCGCGGCCGCCGTCCCAGCGGCCGTCATTGGCCCGCAAGGCGGCAGTGAGGCACTGTCGCGGCGAGACCGAACCCACCGCCAGGTACGGCGACAACTCGGAGGTGGCCGGCTCCGCCGGGAAGTCCCGAAGGGCTTTGTAGTCACCAATCGCCTCATCACAGAACTCACTCAACCGGGCCAGGGCTTGCTCTTCTCCGGCCGGCCACAGGTGGGCGAGATCTCTCAGGGCGAGCCGTTGAAATAGCTGCTCCAGGCTCAAACCTCTGGTAGTCAGAGAGTTCAACGTCTCCGGTTGCCGGGGTGGCAGGCCGTGGGGCGCCATGGCAAGCCCGCTAGCCAGTTGCAGCCAGCGTTTCTTGAAAGCGGTAAAAACGCGATAGGGTTCGCCCTGGCCATTGCGAACTTCTCCAGGGGGCAAAATCACCCGGTCGTGGAATCGCTTGAAGTGCAATCCGTCGGCCAGAGCCGCATCTGCCACCTGGCGGTCGCGATTGAGTTCATCAAGCGGGTATTCGGCGTTAAAGTACAGCCGGTCGCAGTTCTCATGGCGGGCCAGCGCCAGTAATCGGGTCGGAATTTCGCCCGCCTCGCGCACCCGCAACAGCACCAGGGGGATGCCCCGCTGCGCCAAATCTTTTTGAAGAATCGACAGGTGCCGTCGAATAAAGTCCAGCCGCGCGGGAGCGGTCTCGTGGCGCTCGATGAAGCGCTCGCACAGCACGTAAACGGCGACCACGCCCTGGCGCTCCTCCGCGGCGTGGTAGAGGGCGGGGTTGTCTCTTAAGCGCAGATCATTGCGCAGCCAAACCAGTGCTCGCATGGGTTAGCCCAACCTCGCTTTCAGCTTGCGAATCACAAACCCGAGCATCGGAACATGTTCGTAGAGCATGGCCCCCGCGTCGAAGTAATCCCGGTGATAAGTGACTCGGTCGGTGAACCTCAAATGGCTGCTGCCGACCAGACGCAGGGGTGCGCCCCCTCTGAGTTTCCGGTGGCGGTAGTGCATGGTCCAGAACAACACCGCCTGGCCGCCCTGCCCTGCGGCGGACTCGGTCAAGGCATCGGCGAACTCGAATCGGCACTCGTCCAGGCCTTCAACCAGACCGGCGAAATAGCGGCGCAAAGCCGCCAGGCCCTCCACGTGATGCAGGGGATCTTCAAACACAACCTCATCGCTGTAGATTTGATCCAGCGCCTCCACAAGGGCTGGGTCAAAACGCTCATACAGCGTCTGTACCCGGTTTAACAGGGGGTGGTCCATTAGGGGGTAACTCCCGATTCGGTCAACTCAGGACTTCCGGTCTCGCGCCCGAGGCGCTTCGCCAACTCCATCAGAATCTCACCGTGGGTTTGCCCAACGCAGTGCGGCTCAAGCGCCGGGTCGCTCAAGGCAACCTGACGCCCGGCGAGCCAAACCGGCAATTGCAGTTGATGGCTCAGCTCACGTTGCTGGCGCGCCAAGTCAGCCACCGGAGCGCCGTCGGAGAACAGTAGAAGCGCGTCCGAGCCGAGCTGTTCCACCGCGTAAACACACTCTGATTGAGGTATGGGCCCGAAGAAGTCCACTCGAACGCTGTTTACGCCCAGGCAGTACGCTAGGATCACCGGCGTCACCGAATCGGGGGCCCGGCCTGTGTCCAACAACAGCAAACGCGGCGCTTTGCGCTCCACCGTCTGCCGGTACCGCGCCGAGGCGAAAAAACCGGCCAGGCTACTTTCAAGAAACGCCAGGCGCGTAGCCGCTCCGAACAGAGGGCGACGATGCTGGGCGGTACGGTACTCGCTCAGCAGCGGCTCCAAACACTGATCCACTAACACCGCCGGGGGGTACAGCGACGTCAGCTCCGCCAGTTTGTGTTCAAGCTGCGCTCTGTTTAGCGCGTTCACGGCTTGGAGAATCTCCCGGCGGTGCGACTCCCAGGGGCCGAACTCCGCCTCGGGAGCGGCCGGATCGCCGGAAGCGTCGTCAAGCAGCGCTTTAACCTGCCCGACGGCAACGCCCCGGGCGAGCCACTGCTGAATCAGCTCGATTCGCTCAATGTCTTCGGGGCGATACAGCCGGTGCCCCTTTTCCGTACGCAAGGGTTTGATCAAACCGTAGCGCCGCTCCCAGGCTCTGAGAGTCACGCTATTGACGCCGGTTTGTTCTGAAACGGTCCGGATCGGGACCGCCTCTGGGGGGATGCTTTGCTCTGTCATGGCCTCAGCCCATATCCACGTTGCGTAAACCCAGTTTGTCGGGATGGGGAGACCAGAAGGTCTGTTGCTGCAGGTATGGGTTATCCACCTTGCGCAGGTAGTGCTTGAGCAGCGTCAGCGGTACCACCAACGGCACCTCCCCACATCGATAGGAGTCGATCACCTCGGACAGTTCGCTCTGCTCGTCCTGGTCGAGCAGCCCGCGCAGGTAGCCACGCAGGTGCATCATGGCGTTGGTGTTGCCCTTGCGCGTGGCCTTGTGGCGCAGGGCATCCATAAACGTTTCCAGAAACTCCCGGCACAGCTCGTGAATATCCCGGCTCCCGGCCTGCGCCACCAGGGGCCCGAGAGCCTTGTAACCGGGGACGTGGTGCGCCATAACCTGGTATTTATACCGGGAGTAGAAGTCCACCAGTTTGCCCGGTGTGGGGTCGGCTTCGACGGAGTCTTTCCAGTCTTTGTAGGCGAATACGCGGGCGATGAAGTTGTCCCGCAGCCCGGCATCGGTCAGCCGACCGGCTTCTTCGACGGGCAACAGCGGGTGGAGCTCCATCAACCGGCCGGCAAAGGCGCCCACGCCATCGCTGTCCAGGGGGAAGCCTTTCTCGGTGTAGCGCTTCATACGAAAACCGGCGCAGCTGGGGGAGTTTTGCATAAGTACGTAGCCACAGATGTCGGGCATCCGCTGCAGGGCGCTGTCGGCTTCGGCGGCCAGTGCTTCGGTGACGTCGAGGCTGTCGTCTTCCACGCCTCGGACTCGAGTGCCTTTGTCGGTGGCGACGAGTCGGATGGGTTTGCGAGGAATACCGAGGCCGATGAGCACTTCGGGGCAGACCGGCCGATAGTCGAAGTAGCGGCTCATGATGTCGGTGAGGAAGCGGTTCCGTTTGTGGCCGCCGTCAAACCGGACGGGTTCGCCGAGGAGGCATTCGCTGATACCGACGGGGATTTTTTCATCTGTGGTGGCCATGAGGACCTCTTGTACAACTGTGTAAGTGTTGTATAAGTTATAGGCCATTATTCTGTACAGCGCAAGGGGATTTGTATAAGTTTTTGTTTTTGTTTTTGTGGTTTGTTGGAGAGTCCGGCGAGAAGGCGGGTGTGGTGGAGAGTGATTTTGGTAGGTGGCGGCTAACGCCTTACCCACCTTACGGAACTTTCTCCCACATCCAACTATTGGCACTGAGGCCTCGAAGGGGGGTACTGAAGGCGCATCCGCCATAAAGGATTCTGAAGACCATGGAGGGGCGTAGGGTAGGTTAGCGAAGCGCCACCTACCAAAAAACGTCACGGAAAGATCCCGATCGCAAACATTATTGGTGGGTGGCGGCTAACGCCTTACCCACCCTACGGTACTGAGGTATCGGGTGGGGAGTATGCCTCAAAGACTCTCTGACGCCTACATGGATGTAGGTGTTAGGGCGACGCAGGAAGCCAAAGCCGAGGCATGGATGCCGATGAGAAGCCTACATGGATGTATTCACGGCGGGTCTTTGAGGCATACTCCCCACCCGATACCGGACGAGATGCAAATACAGACGCCCACATGGAGACCTAAACTCGCTAATAGAAAACCCGGCGCTGAGGGCCGGGTTTTTGAGGGGCTGGTTCGTTCAAACCTTAATGAGACGGAAGCTCCACGTGTTCGAAAAGCTCCTCCAACTCCGCTCGGGAGTGGCGGTTGTAAGCCTCATCAATGATCTCACGGGTCAAATGAGGGGCGAAACGCTCAATGAAATCGTACATAAACCCACGCAGGAACGTACCGCGGCGGAAACCGATCTTCGTCACGCTCGACTCAAACAAATGACTCGCATCCAGCGCCACCAAATCCGGATCCAAACGCTCATCCACCGCCATCTTCGCCACAATACCAATGCCCAGGCCCAGACGGACATACGTCTTAATCACATCCGCATCCGCCGCCGTGAACACCACCTTCGGCGCCAGGCCCCGGTTCATAAACGCCTCATCCAGCTTCGAGCGGCCCGTAAACCCGAACACATACGTCACAATCGGATACTTCGCCACCGACTCCAACGTCAACGGCTGGACCTGCGCCAGCGGATGCTCCCGAGGCACCACAATACAGCGGTTCCAACGGTAACAAGGCATCATCACCAAATCACTGAACAACTCCATCGCCTCCGTCGCGATGGCAAAATCCACCGTACCATCCGCCGCCATCTCCGAAATCTGCATCGGTGTGCCCTGATGCATATGCAACGACACATCGGGGTACTGCTTGATAAAAGACTGAATGATCGGCGGCAACGCATAACGCGCCTGGGTATGGGTAGTGGCGATGGACAGGCTGCCCTTGCGCTCGTTGCTGAACTCCTGAGCCACCTGCTTGATGCTGTCTACCTTGCGTAGAATCTCGCCGGCGGTTTTCAGAATCGCCTCGCCCGCTGGGGTAATGCGGGTCAGATGTTTGCCGCTGCGGGAGAAAATTTCCACGCCCAGCTCATCTTCGAGTAACCGAATCTGCTTACTGATACCCGGCTGGGAGGTATACAGGCTCTGAGCTGTCGCAGACACATTCAGGTCGTGGTGCGCCACTTCCCAGATATAACGCAGTTGTTGCAGCTTCATAGTGCCCCCTTCTTGTCCTTCGTAGAGCCCTCCGTAGGCCTCCGTTAAGTCTCGCCTATAACCCTCTGTAGGGCAGACTACTGGCTTGCGCCGAGGGTATCCGACACGTGAAGGACGGTGTTATAAAAAGTTAGTTAATTATTCTTTTCTAGAATAGATCCTTACCGGGCAAATTGCCAGCCCTCCCGATCAATTTTCAACCCATGCTATAACTTTAGACTATATAAACGCTCGATCCAACCACCCTTTATGAGGCTTGGTTCGCAACACCGTGAGGGACATGGCCACTGGCGACGTGTTCACTGGCGGATTCGATGTGTTGTTGCTGGTCATCAAAGAAGACATCAGCGCCGTAGGCTTTCAGAAATTCGCCTTTGGGCAGGCCGCCCAAAAACAGGGATTCGTCGATGCGGACGTTCCAGGCCCGCAGCGTGCGGATGACCCGCTCGTGGGCCGGTGCGGAACGGGCGGTAACCAGCGCGGTACGGATGGGGCAGCGGCTTTCGGTGAACTCGCTTTGCAGCCCTTGAAGTGCCGACAAAAAAGCCTTGAAGGGGCCGCCGCTAAGCGGGGTTTTGGCCGAGGCCCGTTCGCTCTCGGTAAAAGCGCTCAGACCCTGGCTTTTGAAGACCTGTTCGGCCTCATCGGAGAAAAGCACCGCGTCACCATCGAAGGCGAAGCGCAGTTCTTCCTCGTTTTCGGACTTATTCTTCGCCGCCACCAACGTGGCCGCTGCCACGCCCTGGTTCAGCGCCTGGCGTACATCTTCCCCGTCGGTGGAGAGAAACAGGTGGCAGCCAAAGGCGCCCGTGTACCGGTACGGGCTGCTGCCGCTGCAAAACGCCGCCCGGGTAATGTTCAGGCCGTAGTGCTCGATGGAGTTGAATACCCGCAGGCCGGTGTCCGCGCTGTTTCTGGAAAGCAGAATCACTTCCACCCGAGGGTCCCCGCCCAGGCTTTCGTTCAAGTGGAGCAGTTTCTGCACCATGGGGAAAGCGTCCCCGGGTTTGAGGGGCTCGTCCTCCCGCTCAATCTGGTAATCGGCGTAGGCCGCCAACCCTTCCTTCTCAAACACCTGATGGCTCTCGTCCAAATTGAACAGAGCGCGGGAGGAGATGGCGATAACCAGTTTGTTGCCGAAGCCTTTGGGCATAGCGGGTGTCCAAATTCGTGGGTGTCGGGTTACGCGCCTTGTTAAGGGATGATTACACTCGCCCCCGTGGTCTGACGCGTTGCCAGGTCACGATGGGCCTGGGGCACCTCTTCCAGCGAATAACGCTGATGGATGTCCACTTTTACCGCACCGGAGGTCACGGCGTCAAACCACAGGCCGGCCAGCGCTTCCAGAGACTCCCGCGAGGCGCTGTAGTGCCCGAGCGTCGGGCGGGTGAAAAACAAGGAGCCTTTTTGGGCCAACAACAGCGGGCTGAAATCCGGAACGGCCCCGGAAGCGTTGCCAAAACTCACCATTAACCCGAGCGGCGCCAGGCAGTCGAGGGACGTCTCGAAGGTATCCTTGCCCACCGAATCGTACACCACGGGCACCCCTTTACCCTCAGTCAGAGCTTTGAGGCGCTCTACCACGTTTTCTTCTCGGTACAGAATCACCTCATCACAGCCCCGCTCCCGCGCCAGATTAGCTTTGGCTTCGGACCCGGCGGTGCCGATAACCCGGGCACCCAAATGCTTGGCCCACTGGCAGGCCAAGAGCCCCACTCCACCGGCGGCGGCGTGCCACAACAGGGTTTCTCCGGCTTTGACCGGGTGGGTTTTATGCAGCAAATAGGCGGCGGTGAGCCCCTTGAGCAAGCTGGCGGCCGCAACTTCGTCGCTGAGGGTCTCGGGAATGGGGAGCAAACGCTCGGCAGAGACCACATGGGTATCCGCATAGGCCCCCGGGGGGCCGCTGCAGTAAACCACCCGGTCCCCCTCGCATACCCCTTTAACATCGGGGCCAATCGCCTCGACCACACCGGCCGCCTCAAGCCCGATGCCGGTGGGCAGTTCCAGAGGGTAGAGCCCGCTGCGGTGGTAAATATCAATATAGTTGAGGCCAATCGCCCGGTGGCGAACCCGTACCTGGCCGAACCCCGGCTCGGCCCGGGGCTCACGCTCCAGCTTCAAGCTCGACTCATCGCCGGGCTCGTAGACCCGGTAGACGCGTTGCTCGCTCATTTCGCTTACTCCTCTTTTTCGCCAACCCCTTTCCGTTCATGAGGAAGGGGCCCCATCGGTCCCATGGGCGGCGCCTTGCCCTGGGCCAGCTCTTCCATCGAGTAACCCAGGTAATCCGCGTGCAGCGCCCGTGTCAGAGAGTAGGCCATAAACACCAACAACACACAGAATGGAAAGCCCAGCGCGGTGATCACATTCTGCAATGCCTGCAGCCCCCCGCCGAGCAGCAGCGTACCCGCGACCAGGCCGAGCAGCAGCGTCCAGAAAACCCGCTGCCAAGTGAGCGACGGCTGATCGTCCCGCCGGGAGAGTAAGTCCACCACCAAGGCCGCCGAGTCGGCGGAGGTGGTCAAAAACACCACAATCACGATAACGGCCAGGGCCGAAATCAGACCGGACCAGGGGAACTGCTCCAGGAAGCTGAACAGGGCCACGGAGACGTCCTCCTGGACCTGGCCCGCAATATCGGTACCGTGGTTCAGGTCCAAATCAATAGCGGACATCCCAAACACGGAAAACCACACCATGGTGAACAGCAAAGGAGCACCCAAGGCGCCCCCCACAAACTGGCGGATGGTGCGTCCCTTGGATATGCGGGCGATAAAGATCCCGACGTAAGGGGCCCAGGAAATAGTCCAGGCGAAATAGAACACCGTCCAGTGTCGCTGCCAGCTACCCTCGTTGTACGCCTCGGTCCAGAACGCCATCCAGGGCAGGTTGTGCAGGTAGGCACCGATATTCTGTACCGTGCCGGAGACAATAAACAGTGTGGGTCCGGTCACGGCCACGAACGCCAGAATAACCAGGGCAATAATGATATTAAACTCGGAGAGCCGCTTGATGCCCTTGTCCAAGCCCAGCGCCACGGAAATGGAAGCGACCAGCGTAATGCCGGCCACGATACCCAGCTCCGCAATCTGGTTTTTGGGCAAACCAAACAGATAGTTCATTCCGGTATTGAGCTGCAAGGTCCCAAGACCCACGGAAACCGCGACGCCAAACAAGGTCCCGAGCAAGGCGATAATATCGATGGCCCAACCCACCGGACCGTAAATGCGATCACCCAGCACGGAATAGAAGACGCTGCTGATGCGCATGGGCAGGCCTTGGCGATAGGTAAAGTAACCAATGGCCAGGGCAGGCAAGGTAAAAATCGTCCAAGTGTGAAGGCCGTAGTGGTAAAGGGAGAAGTTCATGGCCAGGCGTGCGGCATCCTTGGTGCCGCCCTCCACCTCCCCCATGGGGGGATTGGCGAAGTGGGACATGGGCTCGGCCACGCCCCAGAACATTAAAATAGTGCCGACACCGGCCGCAAACAGCATACAGAACCAAGTGACCGTGCCGTACTCCGGCCCTACCCCGTCGGGCCCCAGTCGAATATGGCCGTAACGCCCGGTGGCGATCCAAATCAGAAACAGCAGCAGGCCGCTGACACTGAGCACATAGAACCAACCGAAGTTGACAAAGGTAAAGGCCCCGAGCATGTCAAAAAACGCCGCGAACTGGTCGTTGAAGGGAATGGCAAACCCGACGAACAGCACCAAGATGCCGACGGCAATAAAAAAGATTTGGGGGATGGCACTCAGGCCCAGCAGGCGGGCGAGTTTCTCAAACATGCGTCACTCCATTTGGTTCGAGTTTACGGTTATTATTCAGTATGTGCCGGGCCAGCAAAAAAACGTTTGAACTAGGGCAGCCGAAACCGCCCCGCCCTTTCCTATTCTTCCTCCCGAGGACCGACCAGCTCCTGAAAGCCGGGCAAGTCGTGCAGAGGGAACAGCGCCGGGTCCTGCATCAGGGACTCCCGGTAACTTTCCGCTCGATTCAGGGCCTCGGCCAGGAAGTGAATACCCTCCTCGTAGTGGCCCAAAGAGGTGTGGGCGCAGGCCAGCTGGTAAAAGGCATGGGCATTGTCGGAGTCAATCGCCAGCGCCTGTTGACACAGGTTAACGGCCCACTGGGGTTCGCCCAGCTCCAAAACCACGTCGGCCTTGTAGGTCAGTGCTTCACAGTCCTCCGGCTTGATGGCCAGAATCTGATCGTAAATGGCGATCTTGTTGGCGGAAGCCTGTTCCTGGTTGGCCCGCAACCATAGAGAATGGATTTCCTGGGTGCGCTCGATTTCCTCGCGGTTAGCATCGATATGTAAGCTCTTCTGGGTAATTTGCTTTTCGATGCCCCGCAATCGTACCTCGTAAGCATTGACCAGCTTGCTCACTTCTTCATCGGCCAGGTTACTCATCTTTTCTTTGATGTCGCGTAGCGAGTTCCAGCCGAGCAGTACCAGCAAGGAACTCACTGCCGCAATCAGGTAGAAAAAATACGTAACGGTATTGGTGGCGTAGGTGACCCCGCGGTCCACCGAATTGAGCTCCCGGTCGACCACTTGCTGAATCAAGTCCGCCCGTTGGTTGGATAAATCAATGCGTAACTGTTTGAGCTCATCGAGCATATACCGCTCAATGAAGGGGCTGTACATCGGCTCTTCGAGTTTATCAATATCCTCGGCCACACGCTGACGCGCCTCGGAGTCGGGTTCGTCTTGTTGACCGAACACCGAGACCGAGGCGCAGAGCAGAAGGAATGCGGCCAGCCTGGTCAGGCTGCGCATATGGCGTCCCCGTGGTCATGCACTTCCACCAGTGCCTTGTGCAGGCTTTTCACCGCCTGTTCGTAATCATCTTCGTTGATCACGAACTGCATATCCACCTGACGGATGGACTGATGCACGGCGAGCACGCTGATGTTGGCGGATGACAACGCGGTGGCGGATTTCGCCAGCATGCCGGAGACTTTCATATCGCTCCCGATGGCTGAAACCACGGCGATCTTACGCACGTCAATTTCCGCATCCGGGTACTTCTCTTCCAGCATGTTGCGAATCCGGTTGACCGTTTTCAGGTTGCCGGCAACATAATGAACAATGGTGTTGGCGTTAATGTCCTTGCTCACCACGTGGGCCTTGAAGCGGGAAATCTGGTGCAGAATGCCCGAATCGTACTTCTCAATGTTGCCCATCATGTCCTGGTCAAACAATTCGATGGCATAGAGCCCCTTGCGCCCGGCGATGATTTCCGCACAGGGCTTCTCGCTCACGTAGTCACCGGTGATCAAGGTGCCGGCGTGATCCGGGTCAAAGGTGTTCTTCACCCGCAGTGCAATACCGTTCTGGCGCAGGCCTTTGGCGGCGCGGGGGTGAATGGCTTCCATCCCCAGGTTTGCCAGTTGATCCGCCACATCGTAGTTGGTGCGGCCGATGGGCACGACCTTGTCGGCCCCGACCAGACGCGGGTCCGCGCTGCTCAGGTGGAACTCCTTATGGATGATCGCTTCGGTGGCGCCGGTAATAACGGCGATCCGGCTGAAGGTCATTTCGCTGTAGCCGCGATCAAAGCTCGCCATCAAACCCTCTTTACAGTGGGTATAACCGGTCACAATGGGCAGCTCGGTCGCGAAATCAATGCCGGCGAAGCGCTGCTTGATCATCTCATCGAGCGCCAGAGCACCGTCAGCCTTCCAGCCCGAAAGGTCCACAAAGCGGGCATTCACGCCGTCGCGCTGCAACAACTTCGCCATGTTCCAGGCGCTGTGGGCCTCGCCGATGCTGGCGAGCATTTCCCGGACCGTGAACAGGTGAGCGTCCAGCTCGAAGTGACCGTGCTGACACAACCGCTGCAAGTCCGTCAGGCAGCGTTCCGCGTCATCCAGGCGAGCCTCAATGTATTTATCGGCCTCTTTGCGCAGCTCCGTATCGCCAAAATATTCTTTGTTCAGCTCGTGGATTCGCTTGCGAACGGCGTCAAAGGCCTCCATCCACGGGTCGTCATTGTCCGTGCTGGCGAACAGCCCATAGACACCGGGTTGGCCGCTCTTTTTGTTTTCCAGCAGTAAGTCGGTCAGGCCGCCGTAGGCGGAAACCACAAATATCCGGTTGTAAAGATCCTCGTCCTTGCCGTTTTTCATTACCACATTGTCGCGTACGGCTTCGTAATCACTCATCGATGTGCCGCCGATCTTCTCGACTGTGTGTGACATACGTCCTCCATTCTGGATGGGTTTGCCCTGGATAAGGTGCCGCCCTATCGAGGGGTGTGGCCTGTTTAACAACGGGCAGGCCACCTCCCGGCGGACGACTTAATCCGAAATTTCTTCGGCGTCGAGCTCATAGGCGCCTTCGGCGTTGTGCTTTTCCTTGCCGTGCAGTGGCGGGTTGAATACACAGGCCACTTTCATTTCCTCAATGCCGCGCAGGATGTGCTTGTCGTTCATATCCAGGGCGTACATGGTTCCCGGAGCAATCTCATATTTCTTGCCATCGGCCAGAGTTTCCACCTCGCCGTAGCCGGAAATGCAGTACACCGACTCCAGGTGATTCTGGTAATGCAAGTTCAGCTCCGCACCCCGATAGATCGTCGTGATGTGGAAGGAAAAGCCCATATTGTCGTTTCTAAGCAGAAGGCGGGTGCTATCAAAGCCTTCGGACGTGATTTTGCGACCGGACTTTTCAGCGTCTTTTAGGGTGCGAACGATCATAGGTTACTCCGTTTTACATTGATTAAAGTCGGGGGCGAGCCTATCCGCCCCTTTGACTGTGACTAATCAGCCTTTATTAACAAACTCGGATTACACCGTGGTGGCGCGCTCTGAGTGAAAGGGGCCGATTACCAATAGGTGTTCAGCGTCATGCTCACCACCAAAGTGGGTTTCGCTTTCGAAGAAGACTTCGCTGTCCAGCGTGGTATCCAGGTCGCGGGCCAGGCTGCGGAACAGCGCCCAGGAAGCCTCGTTATCCGGGGTAATGGTGGTCTCGATGTACCGTACCTCGGCGCAGGCCTCCCGGCTCAATAGTTCCTTGAGCATGCGTTTTGCCAACCCCTTACCCCGCGCGGCCTCGGCAATCACCACCTGCCAGACAAACAGGGTATCCGGCTTATTGGGAATGACGTAACCGGAGACAAAGCCCACCAGCGAATCACCGTCAAAAACCGCCACGGCGGTGTCGGCAAAGTGAGAGCATTGGAGCAGGTTGCAGTAGATGGAGTTGGGGTCAAGGGGCGGGCTGGCTTCAACCAGTTTATTCAGCAAGTATCCCACGTCGGCGGTGGGACGGCGAAAATCCAGATTGTCATCGGGTGTGTCTGTCATTGTCTGATCCTTCCCAGCGTGAAAATGCTTTATAGGGTATGACTGCAAACCGGGAAAAATTCAAGGTTTGCGCCCCAAATTGCGCGATTTCTTCCCCAAAAAACGCCCCAAGTGGGCTCTGCCGAGATTATCAGCAAATTAATTAGAGAACTAAAGAAAAATGTATAGTACACTAAGCTAAATAATGAGTCCACCCGAGCCTCGGAGAAACCGGCATGACCAACGAAGAACCTCGCACACCCCAGGGACTGGCCTCGCGGGCCGAGCACAACCTGAGCGCGCTGAAGACCATGAGCACCTCGGACAAAATCGAAGAGGTACTCGTAGCCCTGCGCCGGGTGATACGAGCGACTGATCTGCACTCCAAGAAACTGGTTAAAACCGCCAGCGTTACAGGCCCTCAGTTGCTGTTGCTGCAAATCGTCAATGCCAAGGGCGACATGACCATCAGCGAGCTGGCCCGGGACATGAGCCTAAGCCAGGCCACGGTCACCACTATTTTGGACCGGCTGCAAAAGCGTGAGCTGATCGAGCGGGTTCGTTCCGAGACCGACAAGCGCAAAGTTCATCCACGGCTGACCGACCACGGCCGAAAAATCCTCTCAACCGCCCCCACAGCCCTGCAAGACAACTTTGTGCGCCGTTTCCGGGCGCTGGACGAGTGGGAGCAAGGCATGATCATCGCCGCCCTCCAGCGCGTAGCTGAGATGATGGACGCCAAAGATATTGACGCCTCCCCATTCCTGGATGTCGGCGCCCTGGACCGAGCCATCCCTCCGGTCTGAGGATTCCCCTCCCCCCAAAGGCTCGGCGGGGGCGGCAACCGCACTCCCTCGATTTCAACGCCGTCACGGCGGGCTAGTCAGTGTGCGTCTGCGGCTGTATGATTCGCCCAACGTAGCGAAGCAGAGACAGAATCACCCCATGACCCTGGCTAACCAACTGACCCTGATCCGCATAGTTTTGATCCCATTGTTTGTGGTGGTCTTTTACTTGCCGTTCGGCTGGGCGCACTTCGTCTCGGCACTGATTTTCAGCGTGGCCGCCATTACCGACTGGGCGGACGGTTATGTCGCCCGCAAGTACAATCAAAGCACACCGTTTGGCGCATTTCTTGACCCGGTGGCCGACAAACTGATGGTGGTGATTGCCCTGGTGCTACTGGTCGAGCTGCACAGCAGCCCCTGGTTCACCGCACCGGCCATAGTGATTGTGGGCCGGGAGATCGTCATCTCCGCCCTGCGCGAATGGATGGCCGAGCTGGGCCAACGAGCCAGCGTGGCGGTCTCCTACATCGGAAAGATCAAAACGACCCTGCAAATGACCGCGCTGATCGTGCTGCTGGCCGACCTGCCCTTTGCCTTCTTCGTATGGGTGGGTTACATCACCCTATACAGCGCGGCGCTGCTGACCCTGTGGTCCATGATCCTCTACCTGAAAGCCGCGGCTCCTTTTATGAAAACCTCGGCCGAACCGCCGTCGGAGAATGATTAAAAAGCGAGCAATTTCAAGAAATTGCGGATAAGTCTCGGAAACCCCTAGGATTTTTTTTCCGATTCCTTTAGAATTCCGCCCTCTTCACGCAAGGCGCGATAGCAAAGCGGTTATGCCCCGGATTGCAAATCCGGTTAGGCCGGTTCGACTCCGGCTCGCGCCTCCAATTTTCTCCCTTGAAGTACCTCCCCGCCGGGATGGTGAAATTGGTAGACGACGTACAGGACGTACTAGTGTCATGGGAAGCAGGACGCTGGAAGTGACCGACGTACAGGATGTACTAGTGCCGTGGAGGACAGGATGTCCGGGAACGGCCACAGCAGGCAGTGCGAAGCACTGCTAAAGCGTGGGGCTCTGCCATAACGCCCCAGGTATTCCTTCCCTTGCCGGGATGGTGAAATTGGTAGACACACAAGACTTAAAATCTTGGGACCGAAAGGTCGTGCGGGTTCAAGTCCCGCTCCCGGCACCATACTTCTAGTTTTTTGGTAGGTGGCGCTTCGCTTACCTACCCTACACCGGGACGCAACTTCGGTGGTTACTGCGTAGGGTAGGTAAGCGAAAGCGCCACCTACCATGATGACCCCCTACCCATCATGCAAATGCCCGTAAATCTCCTCGGCCAGACGCTTGCTGATGCCCGGCACCTTGGCCAGGTCCGCGGCGCTCGCTTTCTGGACTTCCTGCAAACCGCCGAAATGGCGCAACAGCTCTCGGCGACGGCCGGCGCCGATGCCCGGCACACCCTCTAAACTGGAGGTCCGACGCTTTTTATCCCGGCGCTGACGGTGGCCGGTAATCGCAAAGCGGTGGGCCTCATCGCGAATGTGCTGCAACAAGTGCAACGCCGAGGAATCGCTGGACATCACAATCTCCTCGCCGGTCTCCGCCCAAATCAGCGTTTCAAAGCCCGCCTTGCGCGTGGTGCCCTTGGCCACGCCCAGAATGGGCACATTATTCACACCCAGCTCCGCCAATACCGCCTTGGCCGTGCTCAACTGCCCCTTACCCCCATCAATGACCAAAATGTCCGGCAACTTCCCCTC
The DNA here is from genome assembly GCF_039822625.1 of Marinimicrobium locisalis. Taxonomy (NCBI): domain Bacteria; kingdom Pseudomonadati; phylum Pseudomonadota; class Gammaproteobacteria; order Cellvibrionales; family Cellvibrionaceae; genus Marinimicrobium; species Marinimicrobium locisalis. The sequence goes on along the minus strand of NZ_JBDLLG010000013.1, from coordinate 108,764 downwards.
GCCTTTCTGCAACCGCGTGTAGCGGCGCTTCAGTGCCTGTTCCATCGCGGCATAGTCATCGCCGGCCGTCACCCCCTCAATATTAAAGCGCCGATAATCGGACTTCAGGGGCCCGTTGGTATCGAACACCACACAGGAGGCCTGAGTCAGCTCACCGCTGCTGTGGCTGATATCAAAGCACTCCAGCCGCTGGGGCATCTCATCCAGGCCCAGCGCGTCCTGCAGCGCGAGGAACCGGTCCATACTGTTCTTGCGACTGTTCACCCGGCTGGCCAAGTTCTGCGCCGCCGCCGTAGCGGCCATTTGCACCCACTGAGAGCGGTGGGTGCGCACCTTGTCCGTTACTACCACCTGCCGGCCCGAGGCCTCCCGCAGGGCCTGGGAAAGCAGCTCCGCGTCTTCCATCGGGTGGCTGGTGACAATCTCCCGGGGAATTTCACGCCCCTCGCTCGCCAAATAGAACTGCGGTAGAAACTCCCCCAGCACTTCGGTTTCGGAATCCGCCAGGTTGGCATGGGGGTAAAAACTACGGCTGCCCAAAATGCGGCCCTGGCGCACAAACAGCACATGCACGCAGATCAAGCCGGCTTGCAGCACGGCGGCCACCACATCCAGGTCGCCCCGCCCTTCTTCAATCAGATTCTGGGACTGGATGGAGCGCAGCGCGGTAATCTGGTCCCGCAGGGCCGCTGCCCGCTCGAAGTCCAGCGCCTGGGAGGCGGTTTCCATCTGGTCCGCCAACTCTTTCATCAAGGCATCACTCTGGCCCGCGAGAAACATCCGGGTATGGCGAACGTCCTCGGCGTAGTCTTCCGGGCTAATGAAATCCACGCAGGGCGCGGTACAGCGCTTAATCTGGTACTGAAGACAAGGCCGGGACCGGTTTCTGAACACACTGTCTTCACACTGGCGCACCTGAAAGGTCTTTTGCAGAAAATTCAGGCTATCCCGGACCGCCCCGACGTTGGGGTAAGGGCCGAAATAATCCCCACGCTTTTTCTTGGAACCGCGGTGAAAGCTAATCCTCGGGAAGGTTTCACCGCTGGAGAGAAAGATATAGGGGTAGGATTTGTCGTCCCGCAGCAGAATATTGTAGGGCGGGCGGTGCGACTTGATCAGGTTCTGCTCAAGAATCAGCGCTTCGGTTTCAGTGGAAGTCACCGTGACGTCGATCTGTTGAATTTTCGCCACCAGCGCGTGGGTCTTGGGCGAGAGTCCCGTTGGGCGAAAGTAACTCGCCAGGCGCTTTTTCAGATTTTTGGCTTTACCGACATACAGCAACTCCCCCTCGGCGTCGTACATCTGGTAGATGCCGGGCTGCTGAGTGGTGTTGGACAAAAAGCGTTTATGGTCGAAGGGTTCGGGCGTGGTCATGGGTGGGAAGGATAACAGATTGGGGAAGCGCGTCGGAGTGGATTTGTTAGGGGGCTTACCTGGCTTTTTCTGTTAGGTGGCGCTTGGGCTTACCTAACCTACGCGGTTGGTAAACGTGTAGGGCATATACGTAGGTTAGGTAAGCGCAAGCGCCACCTAACAAAATAGGCCGGTTAAACGCAGCGCCACCTACCAAAATGGGCCCGATTAAACCACCGCTTCCGGATCCAGGAAGTTGTGCTTTACCGCCAACAACGTCAATTCCACATCACTGTGAATATCGAGCTTCTCGAAAATGCGGTACCGATAGCTATTCACCGTTTTCGGGCTGACGCAGAAAATATCCGCGATGTCTTGCACCCTCTGGCCGTTGGCAATCAGCATGGCCGTTTGGAGCTCCCGCTGGGACAGGCGCTCAAATGGTGAGGTCTTTTCCCCTTCACCGGAGAAGTTCTTCAGCGCCAGCTGCTGGGCGATGCTGTTGCTCATATAGAGGTCGCCGCGAATCACCTTGTGGATGGCATCGGTAATTTCGGTAAATTCGGCCCCTTTTGTGACATAGCCCACGGCGCCGGCCTGCATCAAACGGGTGGGGTAAAGGCTGTCATCGCAGGCGGTCACCGCGATAATTTTCATCTCAGGGTTAACCTGGCGCAATTTTCGAGTGGCTTCCAACCCACCCATGCCGGGCATTTTGACGTCCATCAGCACCACATCTGGAAGGAGTTCCCGGGCTCTGGAAACGGCCTCTTCGCCGCTTTTGGCGTCACCCACCACCTCGAAGCCGGCCACATCGGAGAGCATACGGACTATGCCCATACGCACCAGATCATGGTCGTCCACTACAAGAATTTTAGTCAACTTTGCCCCCAAATACTGCGTTAGCCTGACGATTGGTTGTTGTTATGCGCATTCTTATAGAAAACGTCTGGTTGGTTCCTTGCCACCGACAAGCGGCGGCTGAAAATGGGGCGTGGAGGAACCGGTCCCACGCCCGATCCCTCTGCGACTGAAAGTCATTTACATCCGTTGAATTATAAACCCTATCCGCCTGATTCGAATACCGTTCTGAAGGTCAGATTTATTCTGGGCCCAACAGCACGAGCAGTTTTCGCCAGCTCGTGCTCCCAATGATGCTGGGTGGCCCCGGCCATCACGAGAAGTGAGCCATCTGGCAAGTCCAAACGTACGGAGGGCAGGTCCTTTCGGGTTTTGTGACGAAGCGCGAAACGCCGCTCGGCACCAAGGCTGATGGAGGCGATAACCGGGTTGTACCCCAGCTCCGGCTCGTTGTCACTGTGCCAAGCCACGCTGTCTCGACCACTTCGGTAGAGATTGGCTAAGACGCTGTTAAAGGTCAAGCCCTGTCTTGCTTCCAATGACTTTTTTAACGTTACCAGCGTCGGGCTCCAAGGTTTTGGGTCGAAACCAACGCCAGAATACCGATAACGGTGTCCTCGGTCACCGTACCACACATCGAGCCTCGGCACGGGAATGCGTCGCCCATGCATCTGAATATGGGTCTGCTGCCACTCCAGCTCTTGCTCCAACCGGGCAAACAACGCCCCGCTCTCCTCGGCGGACAGCCAACGGCGGTAAAGCCTCACATCGCCGTCTTCGCGAATCAGTATTTCCGGCTCGTCGGATGCCTGTTCATCGAACAAAGAGGGTTGGTTGCCCATTTACGCTACCCGGTGCTTGAGCTTTTCGATTTGATCCCGCAGGCGCGCCGCTTCTTCGAATTCCAGGTCCTTCGCGGCCTGGTACATGGCCTGCTCGAGCTTGGCGACGGCTTTCAACACATCGCCCTCCTGCTCCACTTCGTACTTCGCCCGTTTCTCGGCCACCGAGGCCTTGCGCTGCCCTCGCAAGCCGGAGCCCGGCACCGGGCCGGCCTCCATGATATCGGCCACACTTTTGCGAATGCCGATGGGGGTGATGCCGTGCTGCTCGTTGTGGGCCATTTGTTTTTCCCGGCGCCGCTCGGTCTCATCAATGGCCCGCTGCATGGAGCCGGTCACCCGGTCTGCGTACAGAATCGCCTTACCGTGCAGGTTCCGGGCGGCCCGGCCGATGGTCTGGATCAGGGAGCGCTCGGAGCGTAGGAAGCCCTCCTTGTCCGCATCCAAAATCGCCACCAGGGAGACTTCGGGCATATCCAGCCCCTCCCGCAACAGGTTAATGCCCACCAATACATCAAACTCGCCCAGCCGGAGGTCGCGAATAATTTCCACCCGTTCGACGGTATCAATGTCGGAATGCAGATAGCGTACCCGCACACCGTGCTCGGCCAGGTATTCGGTCAGATCTTCCGCCATGCGCTTAGTGAGCACGGTCAGCAGAATGCGCTCGTCCCGTTCGGCCCGCAGCCGAATTTCCGACAGGGCGTCGTCCACTTGCGTGGTGGCCGGCCGCACTTCGATCGCCGGGTCCACCAGGCCGGTGGGCCGCACCACCTGCTCCAGCACCTGACCGGCGTGCTCCGCTTCATAAGGCCCCGGCGTGGCGGACACGAATATCATCTGGGGCGCCAATCGCTCCCACTCTTCAAACCGCAAGGGTCGGTTATCCAGGGCCGAGGGCAAACGGAAACCGTACTCCACCAGGGTTTCCTTGCGCGAGCGGTCGCCTTTGTACATGGCCCCGATCTGAGGAATAGTGACATGGGACTCGTCCACAATCAGCAAGGCTTCCGGCGGCAGGTAATCGAACAGTGTCGGGGGCGGCATGCCCTGCTCCCGTCCAGAGAGGTAACGGGAGTAATTCTCCACGCCGTTGCAGTAACCCAGCTCCTGCATCATTTCCAGGTCATAGCGGGTGCGTTGTTCCAGGCGCTGCGCCTCCACCAGTTTATTGTTGTCCCGAAGCTGCGTGAGCCGCTCGTCCAGCTCCACCTTGATGTGGTCAATGGCTTCCAGCATCCGGCTGCGGGGCGTCACGTAGTGGGACTTGGGGTAAATAGTGGCCCGCGCCACCTTCCCCCGCATTTCGCCGGTGAGCGGGTCGAACACCGAGAGCTGCTCCACCTCATCGTCAAACAGCTCCACGCGGATGGCGTCGTACTCTGAGTCCGCCGGAAAAATATCAATCACATCGCCGCGCACCCGATAGGTGCCGCGCTGAAAATCCATATCGTTGCGGGTGTATTGCAGCTCCGCCAATCGGCGCAGAATCTGTCGCTGGTCTACCTGGTCCCCACGAACCAGGTGCAGCAACATTTTCAGGTAGGAGTCCGGATCGCCCAAGCCGTAAATAGCTGACACGGTTGCCACGACAATGGCGTCCTTTCGTTCCATCAACGCCTTGGTGGCCGAAAGCCGCATCTGCTCAATGTGCTCGTTGACCGAGGCATCCTTCTCGATGAAGGTGTCGGAAGACGGCACATACGCCTCGGGTTGGTAGTAATCGTAGTAGGAGACGAAGTACTCCACGGCGTTGTTGGGGAAAAAGTCCTTGAACTCGCCGTAAAGCTGGGCGGCGAGGGTCTTGTTGTGTGCCATAATCAAAGTAGGCCGCTGGCACTGGGCGATGACATTGGCCATGGTGAAGGTTTTACCGGAACCGGTCACCCCGAGTAGAGTCTGGTGTGCCAGGCCGGCGTCAATGCCTTTGACCAAACCCGCTATGGCCGTCGGCTGGTCACCGGCGGGTTGATAATCGCTCTGTACCACAAACTTCTTGGACATGGAGACGCCTTTTGTTCGGTGACGGAAAATGGGCGAACCCGAAATTGTAACGCTTAGACTACGCTAACGGTACCGGCCACTTACAGGGATTTACAGATTGGCGACCAAAGCACTTTTTACCGCGACGACCGGCCGACCCAAGGCCGTGGCAACGTAGGGGGGTCACCGCTTAATCGACAAATTGCATCACGAACTCTTTCACTGAAAACGGCAGATCACCACGCTATGGATGACATTACGCACTGGCTACAGAACGAACTGGAAACCGACATTGCCCGCTCCGAGCGCCTCTCCGGGGGCGATATTTGCGACACCACGCACATCGTCACCACCGATGGACGTGACCTGTGCATCAAGCAGCAGGCGTCCGCCCCCAGGGATTTCTTTATCGCCGAGGCCACCGGCCTTGCGGCGTTGCGGGACGCCGGCACCCTGCGGGTCCCGGAAGTGTACGAGGCCCGAGAGCACTTTATCGCCATGGAGTACATCGCCCCGGCCCGCCGGGCCGATGATTACTGGCGGCGCCTGGGTGAAGGCCTAGCGCACATGCACCGCCAACCGGCGCCCGCCTTTGGCTTTAGCATCGATAACTACTGCGGACGCACGCCCCAGCCCAACCCCGAAACGCCCAGCGGCCATGAGTTCTTCGCCGAACACCGGCTGATGTACCAGGGCCGGCTGGCCCACGAACAAGGACACCTGGACAGCCACGAGCTCGACGCCCTGGAGCGACTCTGCACCCGCCTGCCCACACTGATTCCCGACCAGTCGCCCTCGCTGATTCACGGGGACCTCTGGGGTGGCAATATTCACGGTGACGAACAGGGCCATCCGGTGCTGATCGATCCCGCCACCCATTGGGGGTGGGCCGAGGCGGAACTCGCCATGACCCGATTGTTTGGCGGGTTCGACCCGGAATTCTACGAGCACTACCTGGCCGTGAATCCCCTCGAACCCGGCTGGCGTGAACGGGTGCCCCTGTACAACTTGTACCACCTGCTTAATCACTTGAACCTATTTGGAAGCAGCTATTACCCTCAAGTAATTCAAGTAGTTAGCGATTATTCTTAACGTTATATCTTTAAAGTGAATTCTGTTCATTCAGCGGCGGCGCCGCACTGAGAAGGAGGCCAGCATGAGCAATTACCGGACGGAGCAGGACAGCATGGGGGACGTTCGCGTCCCCGCCGATGCCCTGTACGGGGCGCAGACCCAACGCGCCGTAAACAACTTCCACATCAGCGGCACCCCCCTACCCTCGGCGTTTATTCACTCGGTGGCCCGCATCAAAAAAGCGGCCGCCCAAGCCAACGCCGCCCTGGGGCTACTGGAAGCTCCCGTGGCCAAGGCGATTGTCGACGCCTGTGATGAAATCGTTCGGGGGCGACATGACAACCAGTTCCCCGTGGACGTCTATCAGACCGGCTCCGGCACCAGCACCAACATGAACGTCAACGAGGTGGTGGCCCACCTGGCCAGTGAGCGCTGCGACCAGACCGTGAGCGCCAATGACCACGTCAACATGAGCCAGAGCAGTAACGATGTTATTCCCACCGCCATCCACCTAAGCGCCGCCCTGGCCATGAATAACCACCTGCTGCCGAAACTGAAGTTCCTCCACACTACCCTGCTCAAACGGGCACAGGAATTGGACTCGGTGGTCAAAACCGGCCGCACCCACCTGATGGACGCCATGCCGGTCACCCTGGGGCAAGAGCTAGGCGGCTGGGCCGGGCAAATCGCCGCCTGCGAGGCGCGCCTGTACCAGTGTCTGGACCAGCTGTGCACCCTCCCCCAAGGCGGCACGGCCGTGGGCACCGGCGTCAACGCCCACCCGGACTTCGCCCCCCTGTTTGCCCGCCAACTGACCGAGAATGTGGGCCTGGTGTGCTCCGCCGCCGACAACTTCTTCGCCCTGCAAAGCAGCCAGGACGTGGCCGTGGCCACCTCCGGCCAAATTAAAACCCTGGCCGTGGCGCTAATGAAAATCGCCAATGACCTGCGCTGGATGAACTCCGGCCCTCTGGCGGGACTGGGGGAAATTGAGCTTGAAGCCCTACAGCCCGGCTCTTCCATCATGCCCGGCAAGGTTAACCCGGTGATTCCCGAGGCCGTCGCCATGGCTTGCGCCGATGTCATGGGCAAAGACACCACCATTACCATCGCCGGTCAGTCCGGCAACTTTGAATTGAATGTGATGCTGCCGCTGGTGGCCCACAACCTATTGTCCAGCATTGAGCGAATGACCAACTCCGCCGAGGTCCTCGCGGAACGGGCGATCGCCACCTTCACGGTGCGGGAAAGCAACCTGCAACAGGCCCTGGCACGCAACCCCGTGCTGGTCACCGCGCTTAACTCGATTATCGGTTACAACAAGGCCGCCGCTATTGCCAAGAAAGCCTACACCGAGGGCCGGCCGATTATCGACGTGGCGGATGAGGAGACGGACATTGGACGGGAAGAGTTGGAGCGGTTGTTGAACCCCGAGCGATTGACGCGGGGTGGTTTGCCGGGGGAGTAGCCGAACCTTGATTGTCAGGTGGCGCTTCGCTTACCTGACCTACGCATTATCCACCCGTGTAGGCCAGGTAAGCGAAGCGCCACCTGACAAAATATCTCCCTACATCCGCGGCAGCTGCGTCTTCAACACCTCCGCCAAAAACCGCGTCGCCGGCCCGGCCAACTCCCGGTCGGCGAATATCAAATACAAAGCGTGCACCCGTTCGCTTTCGGTTTCCATGGGGATCAACTTCAGTCGCCCGGCCTTTAAGTCCTCCGTTAGGTAAGCCTCCGGCAGCCAGGCGTAGCTCAACCCCAACCGAATGGCCTGCAGCGAGGTGCGAATATGGCTCACCGTCAAGCGCTGTTCGGCTTCCTGCCACCCTTCACTGTAACGCCGGTGTATCCCCGAATCCCGAACAATGGACTGGCGGTAATGGCGCAGGTCGTCATAACTGACCGGGCGCCCCAAACGCTGGAGGGGATGGTCCGGGCTGGTAACCCCGCGAAAGGTGACCGACATCAAGTATTCACCGTGAAAGCCCGCCGGCACGCGCGCCGCCACGGCCAGATCCACGTTGCGCTGCACCAGAGCGTCTTCGGTACCACTCATCACCGACTCATAGAGCTCCACCCGGGTATCCGGAAACTCCCGTGAAAACGAAGCGATACATGCCAGCACCTGCTCCGGCGGCACGATAATATCCCCCGCAAGGGCCACCAACGGCTCCACCTTGGCCGATAGCTGAACGGCAGCGTTTTCCAGGCTCTCCGCCTCCATGAGTAAGTGCCGGGCCCGGCGGTGCATAACCTCCCCCGCCGCCGTGGGCACGGCGCGGCGGCCCCGAAGCTCGAACACCGCTACCCCTAGCGCCGTCTCCAACTGGGTGATGGCGTAAGACATGGCGGACTGGCTCTTGCCCAGGCGCTCGGCGGCTTTGGCGTAACCGCCTTCGTCAATAACCGCCAAAAACGCCCGCCACTGATCCAGGCTGACTTTGGGTTCCACAGGTAGGCCTCTCCAGATACATCAAATAATTTGATCAAACTACGCTAAATATCGCTGTTTATTATTCGCTCGTCAAATCATTTAATAGAGCCATACACAGCAAACACCTCCAAGGAGATGCGACATGGCCACACTACTTCAAATCAACAGCAGTCTGTCTGGCGACAACGGACACTCCACCACGCTCGGCAATCAGTTCGTCAAGCGCTGGCGCCAGCACAACCCCGAGGGAAAAGTCATCGTTCGGGACTTGGCGCGCCACCCCATTCCGCATCTGGATGCGGAGCGTCTGCACGCTTTCATAACCCCGGAGAACAAGCGCACCGCCACTCAGCAAGATATCGTGACCTACTCCGACCAGTTGATTGATGAACTGCGCCGGGCGGATGTAGTGGTATTCGGTGTGCCCATGTACAACTTCGGCGTACCGTCCACCCTCAAGGCCTACTTTGACCACATCGCCCGCTCCGGGGAGACCTTCAAGTACACCTCAAGCGGCCCGGAAGGCTTGCTCAAGGACCGCCCCGTTTACATTTTCGCGGCCCGAGGCGGCATCTATCAGGGCACCGAGGCGGACTCGCAAACCGGCTACCTGAATACCTTCCTGGCGTTTTTGGGTTTAACCAGCACCCGTTTTATTTACGCCGAAGGCCTCAACATGGGCGAAGACAACCAGAAACAGGCACTGGCCGCTGCGCAAGACACCATTACCGAACTGGCGGCGGCTTAACGGCCCAAGAACGAATGGACAGCGCCACCCTTTTAGATGTGTAGGAGATATTTATGCAACGCCAATTGAAGACAGTAATACCCGCCCTCGGCACCAGCGACGGAGCCGGTGTGCGAATTCGGCGCAGCTTGGGTCAAAGCCAGCAGGCGCGCTTCGATCCTTTCCTGATGCTCGACGAGTTCAACTCCGAGAGCTCGGACGATTACGCCGGCGGCTTTCCCTCACACCCGCACCGTGGCTTTGAGACCGTATCCTACATGCTTGAGGGCCATATGCTTCATGAGGACCACATGGGCAACCGAGGCGACCTGAAAAGCGGGGATGTTCAGTGGATGACCGCCGGGCGCGGCGTTATTCACTCGGAAATGCCCCAGCAGGAGGAAGGCCGCATGCGCGGTTTTCAGATGTGGCTGAACCTGCCCGCCGCGGAAAAAATGAAACCTGCCACCTACCGGGACATACCGGCCAGTGAGATTCCCACGGCAACGCTGACCAACGGCGGTACCGTTAAAGTGATCGCCGGCGAAGTGGAGGTCGACGGCAAAACCGTCGCGGGTCCCATCCAAGGGCTGAGCACAGAACCGCGCTATTGGGATGTGGCACTGCCGGCCGGCGCCACCTTTGAGCAGCTGATCGCCAAGGGGTTGAATGCCTTTGTGTATGTGTACGAAGGAGACCTAACCGTGGGCGAGCCCGAGCGTAAACAGGAAAGTGGCAATGCCGGATTACTCAGCGATGGCGAAGCCCTTACCCTCCGCGCCGGCAAACAGGGCACCCGGGCGCTGGTATTGGCCGGCAAACCCATCAAAGAGCCCATTGCGCAGTACGGGCCCTTTGTGATGAATACCCCGGATGAAATCGAAGAGGCCATCAACGATTACCGGGCCGGTAGGTTGGCGGGGTAATTTCATAGAGGATGGTAGGTGGCGCTGCGCTTACCTACCCTACGAGTTATCTAGCCTTGTAGGGTAGGTAAGGCGTTAGCCGCCACCTACCAATCCAGCTAAGCGCCACCTACCAATAAACTCTCCAACTACCGCCCCATCCGCAACGCAACCGCCGCTACCAACGCCCATACCCAATTGAAGAAAACCACCAACAACGGCGTCAAGGTCCCCAGCTCCAGCCCCGCTACGCCATAAGGCGTTTTATACGGAAACACCAAAAACAACTGAATCATCGTCGGAAACAGACTCAGCACAAACGTCTGCGCCCACAGCCGGTTGTTCAACACCGGCAACAAAAACAGAAACCCCCAAAGGCCGCCCCACACAATACGCGGGTAAAGCCAATCCGCCGAAAGCCCCGGCGCGATGCCCACGCCCAGCGATTGGCTAATGCCGTAAAAACCAAACAGCCAAACGACCAGGCTATTGCCCAGGCCACCCAGTGAGCCGGCGCCGAATACCATTAACAGTTTTCTCATTGTCTCTCCTCATCAAAACTTGATTTTTTGGTAGGTGGCGCTTCGCTTACCTACCCTACGTGGTCGGATAATGCGTAGGGTACGGTAAGCGAAGCGCCACCTACCGAATGAAGTCATTACCGCACCCCCTCTTACAACGTTTAACAAACCTTCATGGAGAGCCCCACCAAAACCTTGTACACTACGCCCCCTATTTCCCAAGCCGTAACGTCCCCTATGTTCGCTTTTTTCGAAAGCCTGCTCCAACCTTTCCCGGCGGAAGAGCCGCAACAGCCCCCCAAAAGCCTGGTGGCGTTCTGCCGCCACTATACCAAAGGCGCCAACCGCTTTCTGTTGGTTATGGCGATAATGGCGGCCATGATCGCCGTTATGGAAGTCGCCCTCTTCCAATTTCTGGGCCTGGTGGTGGATTGGCTGGGCCAATATGAGCCGGGCACCTTATGGGCGGAGCGTGGCGCCGAACTGGTACTCATGGCACTCGTTGTGCTCGTTGCGATTCCGGTGACGGTCTTTCTTCATTCAACCCTCATCCACCAAACCCTGCTGGGCAACTACCCCATGATCATCCGCTGGCAGGCACACCGTTACCTGCTGGGCCAGAGCGTGGCGTTCTTTCAGGATGAATTCGCCGGGCGCATCGCCACCAAGGTCATGCAAACCTCCCTGGCCGTTCGGGAAACGGTCATGAAGCTGTTGGACATTACCGTCTATGTCCTCGTGTATTTCACCAGCATGTTCGCGTTGCTCGGCACCCTCGACCTGCGGCTAATGATTCCCCTGGGCATCTGGTTTGTGGCCTACGCGGGCCTGCTGCGCTTCTTTCTGCCGCGCCTGTCCGCCGTGGCCACCCGCCAGGCCCACGCCCGGGCCGACATGACCGGACGCCTGGTGGACACCTATACCAATATCGCCACGGTGAAGCTGTTCTCTCACTCACGCCGCGAATCCGACTACGCCCGAGACGGGATGGAGCGCTTCCTGCATACCGTTTACCCGCAAATGCGCCTGGCCACGTTGCTCAATAGCGGTGTCTGGACCATCAACGCCCTGTTGATCTTCTCCACCGGCGCCCTGTCCATTTGGCTCTGGCAGGCCCAAGCCGTTTCCGTGGGCGCCATTGCCGCCGCCATGGGGCTGATTCTTCGCCTTAACGGCATGTCGCAATGGATCATGTGGGAAGTATCCACGCTCTTTGAGAATATCGGCACCGCCAAAGACGGCATTAATACCCTGTCGCACCCCTGCCATGTCGGGGACAAACCCGAAGCGCCTCCCATGAACGTCAGCGCCGGGCAAATCGACTTTGACCGGGTGACTTTCCACTACCAGGAAGGTGAAGGGGTACTGGAAGACTTTTCTCTGGCCATCAAGCCCGGAGAGAAAATCGGTTTGGTGGGACGTTCGGGGGCCGGTAAGTCCACCCTAGTGAACTTGCTTCTGCGCTTTTACGACATCGACAGCGGCCAGATTCGGCTCGACGGTCAGGACATATCCGCCGTGCAGCAGGAAACCCTGCGGGCCTCCGTGGGCATGATCACCCAGGACACTGCCCTGCTCCATCGCTCCGTGCGGGACAACCTGCTCTACGGTAAGCCCGGCGCCACCGAAGCGCAAATGATCGAAGCGGCCAAGCAGGCCGAAGCCCACGACTTTATTCTGGGATTGAGCGATGCCCAGGGGCGAACCGGCTACGACGCCCACGTGGGCGAGCGCGGGGTTAAGCTCTCCGGCGGTCAGCGTCAGCGCATCGCCATCGCTCGAGTGCTGCTCAAAGATGCGCCGATTCTCATTATGGACGAAGCTACCTCAGCCCTGGATTCGGAAGTGGAAAGTATCATCCAGTCAAACCTGAGCCGGTTGATGGAAGGGAAAACCGTGATTGCCATCGCCCACCGCCTGTCCACCATCGCCGCCCTGGACCGGTTGATTGTGTTGGATGAGGGGAAAATTGTGGAGCAAGGAACGCATTCGGAGTTGATCGCCGAAGGTGGGCTGTATGCGCAGTTGTGGTCGCATCAGTCCGGCGGGTTTTTGGGGGCGGAATAAATGGGCTTTGTTTGGCAGGTGACAGGTGTCGGGGAAAAAACAAGCTTTTTGGTAGGTGCGCCTTAGGCTTACCAACCCTACGTGTTTTAATGCACCGGGTTGCTTCATCCTGTTCGGTCGGTATTGGCCCGGGCGGCGTGACGATTGCTTCATCTGGTAGGTGGCGGCTAACGCCTTACCTACCCTACACGTTATCCAACCAACCACGTAGGGTAGGTAAGGCGTTAGCCGCCACCTACCAAGAACGGCCCGAGCATCACTTCCGAATATAATGATCCCAAATCAACATCAACAACCCCACAAAAAACCCCACATGGGCCACCATCGCCCCGCCGGCGAATAATAACCCAAGCCCCACCGGGTTACCGTCCGAGGGCCCGAAGATCACATACACAATCAACGGCAACGAAGTGGCAAACACCACCACCAAACTGTAGGCAATCACCTTTAGCCCACGGGATGCTTCGCTGGCCCAAATGGCGGTAATAGGGTTTCGGATCTTCATAGGCTAGGAGGTCAAAAATGCCTTGGCAAACACCTTGAAATCATCCAGGTGACGGTGACCAATCGCGTATACAATCGCCCAGTCGACCTCATCATAGCTGTGTACCATCACATTCCTGAAGCCCACGGCTTTTTTCAGTCGGCCCGCCAGCTGCTTGTCGATAAGGCCTGCTTGGCCCAATGCTTCGAAGGTCTGGCCCATCGTCTTCGGCGCTGCGGTTTCAGAGTGCTCGGCCAGCCAGTGAGCGGCAATATCGACGCAAAGCTGCACGGCACGGGTGAGATTCAGGGCCACAATATCCTGTGCGTCTGCATCGCCCTTCAGCTCTTGAAGTGACCCGGGCAACTTTGTTTCAACCCTCTGGACACAGCGCCGCAACGATTCAAGCTTCTGGTCGATCAGCGCTCTATCCATCGATTTCGTCGCCCCTCAAGAATACGTTGCTGATAATGACCAAAATCCTCCTGCATCATGATGCTTTTGAACAGTAAGTCCCCCTTCTCTGCGGCGCCGCCCTTCACCATTACGCCTTTACTGACGATCTCATTCAGTAACGGCTGACCGACCTCCCGGAGATCAATCACGTCAATGGGACGACCGAAAACTCCGGCCAGGTGGTCGATTAACGCCATCTTCTGGTCGGAGCTCAGGGGCTGGCTCAGCTGGACCGCCACATCCAGATCGCTGTCCCGGTGCCCCTGGCCATGAGCCAGGGAGCCAAACAGAACAGCTACTTGCAACTCGGGCCAACGGCTTAAGGCCTCCCGCAAACGAGTGACGGTTTCACTGTGAGCCATAGCCGTTAAAGGGCCGCCAACGTAGTGGGCTGGCTGTCGATCAGGGCGCGGGCCTGCTCTACGGACTGCAGGCTGCGGACCCGGAGCTCGCTGGTTTTCAGGTCCACGGGGGTGTCCAGCTCGCTCTCAAGCACCTGCTCCAGGGCCTCCTGGTCGACGGTACCGTCCTCTCGGGCCACCCGGTCCATCTGCTCTTCGGTCAGCTCGGCGCTGCCACCGGGCAGGTAGATGGTGCCGTTGGAGAAGTCCACGGCAAAGGCGATGACCCCCGGCACGAAGAAGAACAACAGGCCGATTGCATCCAGCGCGACAATCGCCGGGTCAAGCTGGCCACCGGTTTGGCCTTTGCGTTCCGGGTACAGCACCGTACCGCAGGCGGTGGTTTGCAGGATCAGGCCCGCACACAGGCCAGTGGCAATAGCTTTGCTCAACCGATTGATGCGCATAGAGAGAGTTCTCCTGTCACTTGCGAACGAATAGTAGAAAGGACTATAGCATAGGTGCCGAGTTCCAACGGGAAGCGCATCCGCCATTCCCTCACTTCAAAAAAGGGTTTGCAAAAAATCAAAGTTTTGGTAAAGTTCGCGCCTCAACGAAATAGGACTATAGCTCAGTTGGTTAGAGCGCTACCTTGACATGGTAGAGGTCCCCAGTTCGAGTCTGGGTAGTCCTACCAAATACCGAAAAACGGCTTGAGCGCATCCGCCCAAGCCGTTTTTTTATGGGCGGCCGCACGGGGCGCGTGAGAAACCGGTTAAAAAAATGCCCATCAATTGATGGGCAAGGTTGAGGAGTTGATGATGGCCAAAAATGGTTATCGTCAAAAGGCCCAACTAAGGATGGTGATTGAGGTTACTCAGCTTTTGAACTTGAGCGGCCATATTGTAACCATCCCATTGGTCCGTGCGTGCTTCGCGCCAGCCGGAGAGCCACTCCTGGCGGGCATTCCCACTCTCGTGGGGGCACAGGCTGCGGGACCTTCCCGCAATACCGGCTTGATAGCCCTTGCCGAATGCGCGAGCTGATTGGTTACGCTTTTGACGTTTCATATTTGATGCACCTCTAGTGTAGCCGTTAATCTTGCGGACCGACCACCCGGTTGGGCGACGGTCAGGGAAAAGCACCGCCGGGCCGTTGGGCCCCGAAGCGAATGCATGGGGAGGTACTGCAACCCCTCGTCTGGATCGGCGCGATAATGCGATATGCCAGCGAGGCGAGTTCTCAGTACAGCAAAAAGCCCTCGACCTGTGAACGATTCTTTTTTTATAGCCAGCTACCCTTATATGGCACATTGCTCTATTAACGCGTTTGACAAACAGGCCAAGTTGACCTTGTTACAGAGCGGCCTTAGGCCTCACGCACAGCCGGGGTATGCTTAAAACCAACAAGTAAGTAGGTCGCATTAGCGCGAAGCGCGTAACCCGACATAAGTACTCGAAAAACAAACACTTACGCGCCAATCGCGCCTCGCCACCCCGAGCTCGCGAAGGCCAAAACAACCCCAATCGCCCCAAATTTCGGAGTAGATTCCCGTGACAACCGACCTTCCACTCTTCGCCACCTGCCCCAAAGGCCTTGAGGGACTGCTTTATCAGGAACTGGAGTCGCTCGGCGCCACGGGCCTGAAGGAGACCGTCGCCGGCGTGGCGTTTTCGGGGGATATCACCCTCGCCTACCGGGCCTGCCTCTGGTCCCGCCTGGCCAACAAAATCCTGCTGCCGTTGGCGGAGTACCCGGTCGGGGACCAAAACAGCCTTTACAATGGCGCCGTAAGCGTCCCCTGGGAGGAACACCTGGGTCCCCAAAGTACGCTGGTGGTAGATTTTCTGGGCTCCAGCGGCGCCATCCGGAATACCCAATTTGGTGCCCTCAAAATCAAGGACGCCATTGTCGATCGGTTGCGAGAAAAAACCGGTGAGCGCCCTTCGGTCAGCAAACAGCAGCCGGATTTGCGCATTAACGCCCGCCTGCACAAGGGCCGGGTCACCATCAGCCTGGACCTTTCCGGGGAAAGCCTGCACCGGCGCGGCTACCGCACCAAGCAAGGCACCGCGCCCATGAAGGAGAACCTCGCCGCCGGCATCCTGCTTCGGGCGGGCTGGCCCGACATCGCCGCCCGCGGCGGCGCACTTATCGACCCTATGTGCGGCTCCGGCACCCTGCTGGTGGAAGGTGCCATGATCGCCGCCGACATCGCTCCCGGCCTGGGGCGCGCCCGCTTTGGCTTCGAACACTGGCTGAGCCACCGCAACGACACCTGGCTGGAGCTGCGCCAAGAGGCCATCGAACGCAAGCGCGCCGGTTTGGCCCGGCCTCAGCCGGAAATTCGCGGTTACGACGCCAACCTCTCGGTCATTCGAGCCGCCGAAGACAACATTATTCAAGCCGAACTGGACGACTGGCTGCGCGTTAGCCGCAAGGAACTGGCGACCCTCAAGCAGCCCACCCACAAACGGCTGGAGCCCGGCTTGGTCATCACCAACCCTCCCTATGGGGAACGCCTGGGGGAGGTAGAATCCCTGAAGCTGCTCTATCAGCACCTGGGTGAGCGTCTCAAAGCGGAATTTACCGGCTGGCAAGCCGCGATCTTTACGGGCAACCCCGAGCTGGGCAAGCAAATGGGCCTGCGCGCGGCCAAACGGTATAAGCTATTCAACGGCCCGCTGCCCACGGACCTGCTGCTCTTCACCGTCGAAGAAAGCGCCTATGTGAGCGCCGCCCCCAAACCCCTCGCCCACGAAGCGGAACCCGGCCAGGCCCTGAGCCAAGGCGCGCAAATGTTGGCCAACCGGCTGCAAAAGAACCTGAAACAGCTGGGAAAATGGGCGAAAAAGCAGAACATTCACTGTTACCGCCTGTATGATGCGGATATGCCGGAGTACTCGGCGGCGGTGGACCTCTACCACACCGACCAAGGGGAGCGGTACGTCCACGTCCAGGAGTACGCCGCACCCAAGTCCGTGGACGAAGCCCGGGCCGAGCAGCGCTTTGCCGAAATTAAAGCCGCCGTGCCCCACGCCCTGGAGGTTCACCCCGACAATGTCAGCTACAAACAGCGCCGCCGCCACCGTCATCAGGAAGGCAGCCAGTACGAAAAACTGAGCGAGCGCCCCGAAGGCGAATTGCTGACGGTAACCGAAGGCCAAGCCCGTTTTCAGGTGAACCTCTGGCAGTACCTGGACACCGGTCTGTTTCTGGATCATCGCCCAGTACGGCTGAAAATCGCCGAAATGGCCCACAACAAGCGCTTTCTCAACCTCTTTTGCTACACCGCCACCGCCAGCGTTCACGCTGCCCTGGCCGGCGCGCGCTTTACCCTGAGCGTGGACATGTCACCCACCTACCTCAAGTGGGCCCGCAACAACCTCGCCATGAACGGCCTGAGCGACACCAAACACCGCCTGGAACAGGCGGACTGCCTGGAGTGGCTGAAAACCAACGAGCAAGAATTCGACCTAATCCTGCTGGACCCGCCCAGTTTCTCAAATTCAAAAAAGATGCCGGGCGTGCTGGATATTCAGCGGGACCACGTGGTCCTCATAAAAGACGCCATGAAAGCCGTGGCGAAGGGCGGGACGTTAATCTTCTCCACCAACTTGCGGAGTTTTTCGTTGGATAAGGAGGCGCTGGCGAAATACCAGCTGGAGAACATTACCGCGCAAACCATTGATAAGGATTTTCAGCGAAACCCGAAAATTCATCAGTGTTGGTTGGTAAAGCATTGAGAGGTGGTGTTGTTGGGGAGTGTAGAAAGCGGGGTGTTAGGCAGTGGTTTTTTGGTAGGTGGCGGCTCACGCCTTACCTACCCTACGCATTATCCGATCCACGTGCTATTCGATCGTGTAGGGTAGGTAAGGCGTCAGCCGCCACCTACCACGGACCTGGAGCACCCGCCCCACCCTCCTTGCTTTTACAATTTCACTACAAAAAACCGTAAGGTTTTCGTAACAACCACGCCGATTTTAAGCTATAATTCGCAACCTTACGCCCCACGAAGGAGCACGACATGGCCCGGGGCAGGAATCGGTCATTATGGAGTTGAGGTTACATGCTGGAAGCCCTGTTTGAGTCCTCCCGGACAACCAAACGCGTTATCTCGTTAGTCTACGATACTATTGCCATCGTTTCGGCCTTCTATATGGCCGCATTTCTTCGTCTAGGCACCTTCCAGTCCAAATTTCTCGATAAAGACGTCACGGTCATCGCCATCACTTTGGTGGTCAGTCTCGCGGTGTTCATTCGCATGGGCATGTACCGGGCCATTCTCCGCTACATGAGCACACCGGCCATGCTGACCATCGTCGGCTGCGTGTTTATTTCGGCGTTGGTGCTCGCCACCGCCAGCTTCCTGACCAACTCCATGCTGCCCCGCTCCATCCCCTTTATTTACCTGACCATCGCCCTGCTGTTAATTGGCGCCCCACGGTTGATGGTCCGCAGCGTCATTATGATGCTCAGCCGGCGAAGCGTGGACTGCAAAGAGCCGGTCATCGTCTACGGCGCCGGCTATACTGGCCACCAACTGACCCTGGCCCTACAGGGCTCGCAATACAAGCCCGTGGCCTTTGTGGACGACAACCCTGCCCTCAATGGCACCGTCGTCGCCAACATCAAAGTGTACAGCCCACGGATGATTGAAGCTCTGATCCGTACCCATCGGGTTAGCAAAGTTCTGCTTGCCCTTGGCAGTACCCCCAACTCCCGTCGGGCGCACGTAATCAAGCGGCTGGAATCTCTTGCGATTTCGGTCCAGACCGTACCCGCCATCCCCGATATTCTCAGCGGCAAGGCACGCATCGAACACATCCGGGATGTGGAAATTGAAGACCTGCTGGGCCGCGACCCCGTTACCTCCCAGCCAGAGCTGATGAACGCCTGCATTACCGACAAGGTGGTGATGGTCACTGGCGCCGGCGGTTCCATTGGTAGCGAGCTTTGCCGCCAGATTATTCAGCATCGGCCCCGCGCCATCGTGCTGTTCGAACTCAACGAATTCAGCCTGTATCAAATCGAGCGCGAACTGATGGAGACCGACGCCTTTAGGGGGAACCTCATCCACCTCTATAGCATTCTGGGGTCCGTCCAGAAAGAGCACCGGGTGGAGACCATCATGCGCAGCTTTGGCGTCCAGACCGTCTACCACGCGGCGGCCTACAAGCATGTACCGCTGGTGGAACACAACATAGTGGAAGGGGTACGGAACAACGTCTACGGCACCTGGTATGCCGCTGAAGCGGCCATACGCGCCGGGGTAGAGTCCTTCGTGCTGGTTTCCACCGACAAGGCAGTACGCCCCACCAATATTATGGGTGCCTCCAAACGCCTGGCGGAGCTCGTGCTTCAAGGGCTGGCAAAACGCCAGACCAGCACGGTGTTCAGCATGGTTCGGTTCGGCAATGTGCTGGGCTCTTCCGGCTCGGTCGTCCCCCTATTCCGGGAGCAAATCAAAAACGGCGGCCCGGTCACGGTGACCCACCCGGAAATGGTGCGCTACTTTATGACCATTCCAGAGGCGGCCAAGCTCGTAATCCAGGCCGGCGCCATCGGCACGGGCGGCGACGTGTTCGTGTTGGATATGGGCGAGCCGGTCAAAATCATCGACCTGGCGACCCGAATGATTCACCTCTCCGGCGTGGAAGTGAAGGACGACGACCACCCTAATGGGGATATCGCCATCGAATTTACCGGCCTGCGCCCCGGTGAGAAGCTGTACGAAGAGCTGCTTATCGGCAGCAATGTCGCCGGCACCCAGCACCCGGGCATCCTGCGCGCCGAAGAGCATCATCTCACCTGGGACGAGACCAAAACCCTGCTGGATGAGCTGGACGTGGCCTGCCACTCCTACCAGTGCGACCGAGTCAAACAGCTCTTGGTGGAGGCCCCCACCGATTACAAAGCCAGCATGTTGATCACCGACGCCGTGTGGCGGCAGAAACAGAATACCGGTAAGTTGCGGGTGGTGAGTTAGCCTTTAATGGTAGGTGGCGGCTGACGCCTTACCGTACCCTACGCGAGAGTCAGCCCTGCGTAGCGTACGGTAACTAGGTGGACTTCGCTCCGAAGCGCCGGACCGACCGAGCCTACGCACTTGGCAAGAACGTAGGGTACGGTAAGCGAAGCGCACCTACCAAAAAACCCACCGGCGCATACGCCAACAACACGCCCCACAGCGGCTTGATGCCACCGGCCACTACCCACCACGCCATGGGCAGCAGCCAGATCACGTTGAGAGTCCCGTAAAACAACGTCGTTGCCTTATACAGCCCGGTGCTGACAGACATGGCGCAGTGCTCAATAGCCACGTTGCCTCAGGACACTGTATGCGTTATATTCTAAATTATTCATTTTGAATATTTTAAAGGGGCACATTATGGCGACCACCAGCCTGAGCTTAGGTACCCACTGGGAAACGTTTATCCGCGAGGAAGTGAGTAGCGGTCGCTACGGATCGGCAAGCGAAGTCATCCGGGACGCCTTACGACACATGGAGGAGGAGCGCTCTCTCATGGCACTAAAAGCACATTTGGCAGAGGGGGCGCGTCAAGCTGACGCGGGCCAATTCGTCACTCAAACCAGGGAAGGTATGCTAAATGAGTTCAAAGAACGTAAAAGCGGTTAGAATTACCCCGCGAGCCAAAAACGATCTTCGGGACATTTGGCAGTATGGCGCGGAAACCTGGGGAGAAGACCAAGCGGACACGTATTTCAATACACTGTTTGAAGCCATGGAGGGACTTGCCCTGGAGCCAGGAAAGGGGCGTACCCGCCCGGAACTGCTCTCGCAATGCTCCAGCTACATTTGTGGGACTCACATTATTTATTACCGCGAAAGATCCAACGCCGTAGAAATTCTCGGTGTGCTACATCAACGAATGGACGCTCTCTCGCAACTAGTGAAACCGTGAGACCGTTTCCAGCAAGTACTGTCCTACCAAGCCAGTATGTTGATCACCGATGCCGGTTGGCGGCAGAAGCAGAATACCGGTAAGTTGCGGGTGGTGAGTTAGCCTTCAATGGTAGGTGGCGGCTGACGCCTTACCGTACCCTACGCGAGAGTCAGCCCTGCGTAGCGTACGGTAACTAGGTGCGCTTCGCTCCGAAGCGGAGCCTCCGCACTTGGCAAGAACGTAGGGTACGGTAAGCGAAGCGCACCTACCAAAAAACCCACCTACCGCTCAACATGCCGAATCCCGGCACCAAACTGATACACCAAAAACACCACCGGCGCATACGCCAACAACACGCCCCACAGCGGCTCGATACCACCGGACACTACCCACCACGCCATCGGCAGCAGCCAGATCACGTTGAGAGTCCCGTAAAACAACGTCGTTGCCTTGTGCCCCCACTGCGCCGCCCGGTGCTGATAGGCGTGACTGCGGTGCGCCTCGAACAGACTCTCCCGCCGGCACCATCGAAAGAACAGCGTCACCGTCGCATCCGACACAAACATGGCCAACAGAATCACCCAGCCCCAGAAGAGCACCGGCGCCTGGTGCGCGGCGTAGATGGAGAGTAAGCCCAGCCACAACCCCACAAAACCGCTGCCCGCATCACCCATAAAAATCTTCGCCGGGGGAAAGTTCCAAACCAGAAACCCGAGCGCCGCCAGGATCATCACCCCATAGAGCGCCAACGGCGCTTCGGGCACCATTAGCCAGGCAAGCAACAGCCCCGAGGCGCACGCCGTCAGTGCCTCCACCCCGGCAATGCCGTCGATGCCGTCCATAAAGTTGTACAGGTTCAATAACCACACCAGCCAGACCAGTGCCGGCAAGGCCAGCCATAGACCGGGCATCGTCCACCCGAACAGGGTCAAATCCGGCATGCCGCCCAGCCAGTAAAGCCCCCACCCGGCCGCCAGAAAATGCACCAACAACCGCCAGCCCGCCGCCACATGGCCGTGATCATCCAGCCAGCCCACGGCGGCCACCGCCAAGCCGGCGCCGCCGAAGGCAATGGCGCTATCCAGGCTGACACTCGTCCCATAAACTAACGCGGGTAACGCCAACAACCCCACCACCACAATCGCCACACCACCACCGCGCGGGGTAGGCACCTTGTGGGAGCTTCGGGCATTGGGAATATCCATCAACTGCTTGTGCACCGCATAACGGCGCAACAACCCGGTCAAAGCCCAGGTCAAAGCCAAAACAACCAACCCACCAATAATCAACGTCATATCAATAAACCGATTTGGTAGGTGGCGCTTCGCTTACCTACCCTACGCAAAAACATGACTCACACGTAGGGTAGGTAAGCGAAGCGCCACCTACCGATCCCCAACAAACCAACGCGCTGTCTCCCGCAACCCTTCCTCCACGGAAAACGGCGCGCGCCACATCAACTTATCTCGGGCCACGTCGTCGCTAACCTGTAACGAATCACACAACCGGTCCGCCACTGCCCGGCGCCCCAGCAACGACGCTCCGGCTTTCAATACCGGCACCGGGCACGGAAACAACCTGGCGGGCCTGCCCAGCGCCTCCCCCATTGAGCGCAACAACTGCGGCGTGGACAAATCCCGGCCGTCCGAAGCCAATAAAACCCGATTCGCCGCTGCGGGGTGGTCGATACAAACCGTCAACAAATCCACCAAGTTCTCCCGATAAACCAAGCTCCGGCGATTCTCAATGGAAGCGAGCGGAAGCGGCAGACCTTTTCTTAACGCCTTCATCATGGCGGCAAAGTTCGCCCGAACCCCCCGCCCATACACCAGCGGCGGCCGCACTATCACCAACTCCATGCCCGAGTGCTCCGCATGCTGTCGCAGGGCCTGTTCGCCTTCCCACTTGGAGCGGCCGTAGTCATCCACCGGGGCGGGCGTGTCTCTTTCCGAGAAAGGCGCCCCTTCGGTTTTTTCCCCATTGACCTTAACACTGCTGACAAACACGAACCGCCTGGCGCCGCGGGAGGAGGCCAGTCGGGCCGCCGCCAGGGGCTCATCGCGGTTCGCCCGCCGATACGCCTCCCGCGAGGCTTCACTCGGTTTGCCCTGAACATGAGCGCGCCCCGCCGCGTAAACCACTGCGTCTCCGGGTGAGAGCCGCTCCCCCAGTGCCGAAACCCGGGCAGCCGGCAAGCCGCAAACCTCATTGGCTGAACGGGAAATGGGAACCACGGTCCGCCCATCGTTGACTAAACGAGCGGTTAACGCCTGCCCCACAAACCCGGTTGCCCCCGTTATCCAGACCGTCATGTTTTCAGGTATACTCCGCCAAATTATGAATAGAGATGGAAAGCACCGACACCACTATGCCCAGCGCCCCTTCCCACACCACACGTAGAGACTATGACGTCCTCGTGTGCAGCTATAACGGTGAGCGCTATATCGGCGAACAGCTTGAAAGCATCCTAAAGCAGGACCCGCCTCCCCAAAGACTGATAGTCAGTGACGACGGCTCCACCGATCGCACGCGGGACATTGTAAAGCAATTCGCGCAAACATCACCCGTGTCAATCACGCTGATCGACGGCCCGCGCAAGGGTGTTATAAAAAACGTGCTGGCCAGCCTCCCCCAGACCACCGCTGAATACGTGTTTCTCGCGGACCAGGACGACATCTGGCTAGACAACAAAGTCCCGCTGTTCTCCGAGCACATGGGGCCCACCGACGCGCCGCACCTGATTTTTTCCGACGCCTGGGTCTGGCATCCGGAGCGGGAAAGCAGAGACTCGTTTTGGAAGCTCGACGGGCTTAAACCCGAAAACGCCCACTACCCCAAACAACTTGCCTTCCACAACACCGTTCAGGGCGCCTCGGCCTGTTTTAACCGAGCACTCATTGATGTCGCTCAAGAGTCCGGCGCGGTCGATCAAATCGTGATGCACGACTGGTGGCTGGCACTCATCGCCAGCAGCATGGGGCGGGTTGATCACATTAGCGAACCCACCCTGCTCTACCGCCAGCACGGCGGTAACCAAGTCGGCAGCCAAAACGCCGCTGGCAAGAAAAAGCGCAACATTGCCAAAACCCTGTTTATTGCCAACCGAATACTTTGCCAGGCGGTCGCCTTCTCCGAACACTTTGGCGAACGGCTCAACCCGGAAGAGCGCGCCTTCTTCACCGCCTACGAAGCCGCCATGCGCGCCGGGCCGCTCAAGCGCCTGGGCTTTCTCCTTCGCTACCGCCCCACCCACAAAGACCTGAACCGCACCCTTAAGCTATGGGTCAGCATTCTTCTGGTCAAAGGAGCTCGGCCCCAATGAGCCTCTTTATCTCAATTATTTCCCACGAGAACAGCGCCGAAATCATTCATAACCTGAAACCCCATGAATTGATTTCCGCGGAGCGACAGGTGGTACTGCTGGACAACAAACCCGCGCAGGAGCTCGAACACTACGCCCGTGATAACGGGCTGCACTACCTTAAAAACGACAAAGTCAGAGGCTTCGGCTCGAACCACAACCGGGTATTCCGCCATTGCCGGGACCACTTGGGCATGCACCTGGAGAACGACTGGTTCATCATCCTGAACCCGGACCTGGAGTGCGACCCGGAAAACCTCGCCAGGTTTGCGACGGACATGGAAACGGAAGGTGCCAGAATTGGCGCCCCCAACATTTTTAAAGACAGCGCCTTCCAGGAACACGAAGAGTCCGTGCGCCGCTTCCCCTATCTATGGGAACTGGTGACGTCCTACTTGTTTCGGAAAAACCGCACGGGCGTTGACCGCTGTAGCCTGACCGCCTGCGAGGTGGATTGGGCCTCCGGCGCCTGCCTGGCCTTTCGGGCGGACACCTTTGAAGCCCTGAAGGGTTTTGATGAACGCTACTTTCTTTATTACGAGGATGTAGACATCTGTTGGCGGGCCAGGCATTTGTTGGGGTTAAAAACCTACTATATTCCGGGCGCCAAGATGGTCCACCGGGGGAAACGGGCCAGCCATACACTGAACAACAAGCATTTATGGTGGCACTTGACCAGCGCCGTGCGTTTCGCCTGGGTAAGAACCAAAACAGCGTTGCTTGGGCCTGAAAGCTTGAACTAGACAGTGGCCCCACGTAGGGTAGGTAAGCCGGTAGGCGCCACCTACCAAAAAATTTTAATCGGTGCCTACCAACTTTAATGGTAGGTGGCGCCTACCGGCTTACCTACCCTACAGATCCGACAGACACTACGGCAGCATTTCCAACATTGATTTTAATTGGCGGCGCCAATGTATCGTTTCCATGCCAAACGCGGCTTCCGTGGAACGCTTGTCCAGCACGCTGTATGCCGGGCGCTTTGCCGGTGTCGGAAACTCGCTGGCGGGGATGGCGCGCACCGGGATCGCCTGTTCCAACAATCCCAGTTCCAGCCCTAAATCCTGAATGGCCACCGCAAAATCATACCAGGAAGCCACACCCGCATCGGACCAATGGTAAAGGCCGCCGGGAACAGAGTGTGTCACCCCCGCCCACAACAGCTGAGCCAAGCCTCGTGCCCAAGTAGGGGTGCCCACTTGGTCCACAATCACACCCAGCTCCGGCTTCTCCGCCATCAACCGCAGCATCGTTTTCACAAAATTGCCGCCATTGCTGGAGTACAGCCAACCGGTCCGAACGATGACCGCCTCCGGCATTCGGTGGCGCAATACCGCCTCTCCCGCGAGCTTGCTGGCACCGTACACCGATTGCGGGTTGGGGGAATCATCGGGCAAGTAAGGCCTGTTTGCCTCGCCATCGAATACAAAGTCTGTGGAAACGTGAAACAGACGTGCGCCAGCAGCCGTACAAGCCGCCGCCAGGTTAGCCACGCCCTGCTCATTCACGGCAAACGCCGCTTCCCGCTCGTTTTCCGCCTTATCCACGGCGGTGTAGGCCGCGGCATTTATAATGACATCCGCCTGCCGGTCTTGGATGACACGCTCACACGCATCGGGCGCAGTGATGTCCAGCGCCTCGCGAAGTACCATCTCCGCATGCACAGTCGACGGCGCAGTTTGCATTAAATCCCAAGCCAGCTGACCGCCACCAATGACCAAAACCTTCATACTTGCACCTAGCCGCTAGCGCGTAGGGAGCGAAAGCCGCCCCCAACCAAACTCTGCTTCATTTTACCCACGCCCCAAACGTGTCAACCGATAATCCCCACTCAACACCCTCTCCCACCACGCGCGATTATCCAAATACCACTGAACCGTCTTGCGCAGCCCGGTCTCGATGGTTTCCAAAGGCGCCCAGCCCAGCTCTTTCTGAATCTTGGCGGCGTCAATGGCATACCGAAGGTCATGCCCCGGCCGATCCTTCACAAAGGTAATCAAGTCCTCATACCGTTCAACACCTTCAGGCTTGTCAGGGGCCAGCTCTTCCAATATGGCACAAATAGAACGAACGATATCGAGGTTCTTAACCTCGTTGTGCCCACCGATGTTATAGGTTTCGTCCACCTTCCCTTTGGTGGCCACCAACAGCAGGGCTTTGGCATGGTCTTCCACATACAACCAATCACGAATCTGGGAGCCATCCCCATACACCGGCAACGGCTTACCAGCCAGGGCATTCAGAATCATGTGGGGAACGAGCTTCTCCGGGAAGTGGTAAGGGCCATAGTTATTGGAGCAGTTGGTGACCACCACCGGTAGGCCGTAAGTCCGGCCCCAGGCGCGAACCAGGTGGTCCGAGGCTGCCTTGGAGGCCGAATACGGCGAGCTGGGTTCATAGGAAGTGGATTCGGTAAACAGCTCCCCGGTATCGCCCAAATCACCATACACCTCATCCGTGGACACATGGTGGAACCGAAATCGCGCTTTGCCCGCCTCGTCCAGCTGTTCAAAATGCTCCCGCACCGCCTGTAGCAGGTTAAACGTGCCCATTACGTTGGTTTCAAGAAACGCCTTGGGGCCATCAATGGAGCGGTCCACGTGGGATTCGGCCGCCAAGTGCATAATAACGTCCGGGCCAAAGCCCAATACCGCTCGGCGGGTCGCCTCTTCGTCCCGCAAATCCACCTGAGCAAAGCGCATTCCAGGGTGGCTCTCATAGCCGGGAACGGACTCCAGATTACCGGCATAGGTCAGCGCATCGAGAATCAGAACCTCGTGCTCACTCGCCGCCATGAGCTGGCGAACCACCGCGGAGCCAATGAATCCTGCCCCTCCGGTCACTAATAGCTTCATAGAAACCCTACCTGGATGATGCCCCAGCTTTCACTTCAGAGAACGACATGCCGTTTTTGTCTTTTTCGGACAGCATTACCTCACCCACGCGCTCCACGGGCCAGTCAATCGCCAGGTCCGGATCATCCCACCGGATCGAGCGCTCGGAGTCGGGGTGGTAGTAATCCGTGCACTTATACACAAATTCGGCCGAGCCGGAGGTCACCATAAACCCGTGGGCGAAGCCCGCCGGCACCCACAGCTGGCGCTTATCCTCAGCGCTTAAAAAACAGCCAACCCACTGGCCAAAGCTCGGGGAGCCAGGGCGGACATCCACCGCCACGTCATACACTTCGCCCGAAACCACACGCACCAGCTTACCTTGGGGTTGCTGCTCCTGGTAATGCAGCCCTCGGAGGATGCCCTGGCGGGACTTGGAATGGTTATCCTGCACAAACGTCACATCCGCGACGTTCTCCCGAAACCAGCTGTCTCGAAAGGTTTCCATAAAGAAACCACGCTCGTCGCCGAATACTCGGGGCTCAAGCAGCTTAATGTCGGGGATGTCGGTCTCAATGATATTCATAATTCAACCGGAAAAACGGTTTCGGAGGTCGCCGCAGGGCCGCTGGCTATCTTTCAGAATCTTTAGCAAGTACTGACCGTACCCGCTTTTAATCTGTGCACTGGCTAGCGCCTCGAGCTGTTCATCGCTGATGAATCCCTGCCGGTAAGCGGCCTCTTCCGGACAGGAGATCTTCAGGCCCTGTCGCTTCTCAATGGTCTGCACGTATTGCGCGGCGCTCAACAGGTTTTCATGGGTGCCGGTATCAAGCCAGGTATACCCCCGCCCCATGATCTCCACATTCAGTTCGCCCTGGCGAAGGTAGTGCATATTCAAATCGGTAATTTCGAGCTCGCCGCGAGGTGAAGGCGCGAGGCTCTTGGCAATGTCCGGGGCCTGGGCATCATAAAAGTACAACCCCGTGACCGCATAGTTTGATTTAGGGTGGGAGGGTTTTTCTTCCAGGCTAATAACCCGGCCCTGCTCATCAAACTCCGCCACACCGTAGGCCTCCGGGCTATCTACGTGGTAACCAAATACCGTGGCGCCGTCCGTTCTCTGGTTGGCCCGCTGCATGAGGGCCAGAAAACCGTGCCCATAGAAAATATTATCCCCCAACACCAAGGTGCTTGGGTGACCATTCAAGAACGATTCCCCCAGAATAAACGCTTGGGCCAGGCCATCCGGGCTGGACTGGGTCACATACTCCAGGTTCACGCCCCACTGGCTTCCATCGCCCAGCAGCCGCTGAAAAGCCTCCAGGTCGTGCGGGGTGGTAATAATCAAAATGTCCCGGATGCCCGCAAACATAAGCGTGGTCAGCGGGTAGTAGATCATGGGCTTATCGTAAATGGGCATCAGCTGTTTGCTGGTACCCAGGGTGAGGGGGTACAGGCGCGTGCCTGAACCGCCGGCGAGGATGATACCTTTTCGTGGTTTCGGAGTCACTGCCATGCAGATTTTCCGCCCTTTTTGCTCAGACTATCCATAAAATGCTTGTACTCCTTAGCGACTTCTCTCGTTTCGCCTTCGGCTTTAATCACGCCATCTTCCAACCACAGGGCGCGGCTACACACCTTATTGACCTGACTACCGCTATGACTCACAAAGACCACGGTTTGTTCACTGTTGATCTTCTCCATCATGGCCTTTTCGGCCTTTTTGTTGAACTGCTGGTCACCTACGCTGAGGGTCTCATCAATCATCAACAAATCCACATCTGTCATCAAGGCGGTTGAAAAACCCAGTCTCGCCCGCATGCCGGAGGAGTAAGTTTTAACAGGCCGATCAAAGAAATCGCCAAGTTCAGAGAACTCTTTAATGTTGTCAAGCGCCGCCCGCGCTTCCTTCTTGGTATAACCCTGTAACATCGCACTCAACAACGCATTGTCGCGTCCAGACAGGCTCTTATCAAACCCCATACCCAGAGTCAGCAAAATACGCGATATATGCGGAGCGTGCTCAAGCTTTCCCCGTGTGGGCGCGACAACTCCATTAAGAATTCTCAGGAGCGAGCTCTTCCCACAGCCGTTGCGACCCACAACTCCCAGAGTTTCGCCTCGACGAACCTCAAAGTTAACACCTTTTAAGACGGGGTAGCTAAGGTGCTTGAACCCCCAAATTCTGCTGTTGTATGAATACTCAATATCTTTAGCTGACAGTAAAATATCACCGGTCGTCATGAGTTGATCACCCTAGCAGCAATGGACTGCCCCATATAGCGATAAAACAGATGAACCAGAATCAAACCAACCACCAACACCCCGGCTAACCCCATCAGGTGATGCAAGTCGTATAAAGTGCCCTCTATCAATACCTGCCTATAGGCATCAATCAGATAAGCCATGGGATTCCAGGTAACCAGCATCTCACGCTTAACAGGGTCTTCGATGCGGTTTAGATCCCAAAATATCCCCGAACCGAACATCAGCCCCATCATCGCCATACCAATAAGTATGCGAGTGTCTCTCACGTAGCTCACACAAATCGCGGCAGCTAGCGCACAAAGGAGCACAAGAAGGTACTGAACCAGAAATAGCGGAAGAATCCAAAACCAGTGAAGGCTCGGCATATAACCGTAGACGATAGTCATTCCAAACAGCACCGCAAACAGGAGCCATTGTCGATAAAGCACTGTATGGACCTGTTCATAAGGGAAAAACTGCTTCGGAACATTCGCCTGATTTATCAGGGATTTGCCCGACACAATACTGTTCGAAGAGGACTGGACGGACTTACTGAACCATAAGAACGGTATTTTTCCGCACATCAGGAACAACAGGTCGCGTCCAAACCCCAAAAGCACTGTAAATACCAAGTAGAACATCAGCACCCACAGCACCGGCTCCAGCACCCACCACAAATAGCTTAGGTACAGCTTAGACGCATCAGACTTAAGTGACATTCGTGCCTTGACGTCTACCAAGGCTAAAAAGCGAGTAATTTTCATCAGAAACGACAAGTTCCAAAAACTGAAGCGTTGTAAATAGGGTTCGGGCCAGGCATTAAGCCACTGAACGCCGAATGCTACTCGAACTCACGTTGGCTGTAAACGCCCAACAGCCCTGCTAGCCGAGACAACTCCCCAGAGGGAGGCGCTGTCTGCCGGCGAGCTTGTTCCGCCACCCGAGTTTGGAGGTTCCGGTAATCCTCTGGGTACAAGCTTTCCAGGTGCGCCAGCGGTTTCGACAGGTCCAGAGCACGATCCGTCGAGACCTCCGCCTGACGCACATAAGCATCACCTTGTTTCAAGATCGGCTTCAGAGTGGGAAAACGCCTTACCAGGACCGCGTTGGCGCGAGAAAAACGGGCATTCAATTTTTTCACCTGCTCGGGCTCCAAATAGACGCCCAAGCTATGATCGTTAGCTTCAGCGTTATCCGAGTAATCCTGTAGCGCCCAATCGACCTTGCTCGCCAACCCGGCCTCCTCGGGCGATAACACCCGATTAAGCATTCGTTTCAGCTCCAACGCTTCCTCGACATAGCTTCTATTTACCTGTTTATCATCAAATTCAAAATTATTCACCTGACCGGCTTCTATCCCGAGCACGCGAAGCCAAACCTTTTCGATAGGATCACTATGTTTAAATTCACCTGACTTTAACTCTTTAATATAAGGTAAAAATGTACAATGCTGATCGCCCACAACGTCTGCCCAATGCCGCAACCGCCGCCCATTTAGATTAGCAGCGCCGGTCTTCATATAGTGCTCCTCTAGCGTCTCTGATATACCGGCCGTTTTGAAATGCCTTTTTACCGACTGATTGTAGTTAGAGACAAACGCTTCTACCGGGTGACGAAACCAACCTACCACCCTGACATCTAACCCTTTAAGCAAAGGGCCAAATTTCCGCGAATTTCGATAGAAGCTCTCGGATGAAAGAAGCAGCGTCTTTCCCCGTAACCTCGCGCAAAGCAGCATGAATTTAAAATACAGGTTCGCCTTGCGAACCCGGTTCTCTCGCAGCAGCCTACCAACAAGCGAATGACCGCCAGAGACACCATTCTTATCAACAAAGTGCCTGGGGTAATAGAAGCCGGCACGAAGGAGCTGAGTTCGATTGTTCAGGCAAAACCTTTGGATAGCGGAGCTTCCTGTTTTAGGGGCTCCAATATGAATAACCAAGTCTACGCCTGTAGACCCCGATGTCTTGTTCAGACGGAAAATATCCCTAACTCTAGATAAAGTTTTTTCCAGCACGATATTGCCCATACATATACCCTAAATAGCCCGTCGTCCATTGAGGGTTGTTGACCGCTGAAGATCGACTGATCTTTGCAAGACATGCTTCAGCGCCTCCCGAACGGCCTCCTTGGAGTAGCGTTCAGCCGCCAAGTTCCGAGCCGCTGTACTCATTGCCCGATACTTACCCTGATCTAGAAACAGCTGCTCTACTCCTTCGGCAACTAATGCCGCGCGTTGCTCCAACGTTTCAGACGAGCGGTACGGTACCAAATATCCGGTCTTTAAATGAACGACCAAATCACGGACAGCCCCTCTTTCATAGGCTACGACGGGTCGACCTGCGGCCATCGCTTCAAGCACCGTTCGTCCAAACGATTCATAAAAGTGCGAAAGATTGACCAACACATCCAACTGGGCGATCGCCTCCTGTGGCGACGACGAGTAACCCCGAATTTTCAAGTTACCCGGCCAGGGCTTAGTGGACGATTTCAAACTTTGTAAATAAGTCGTTTCGGGGCCTATAATAAGGCAGCTTATCGAAAGCTCTCTTAACTCAAGCTCTGACGCCAGCCTCACAAAGTCATTTATACCCTTCTTGGGCAGGTTACTGCTAACAATACCCACCGAAAAAACCTCACCGCGTTCAGCGGGAGATTCCAAGCTTTCAAACGCCGATATATCTACGCCATTTGGTACCACCATTGCGCTTGGAATACCTAGGCATTGAGCGGTGTAATCTGAGTTAGCCACAATGATATCTGCGACATTCATTAGTCGCTCCCGTATCTCATCCGCACTAGCACCTAGCGTCTCACATAGATCAGGGTCGTAAGCAGGCAACTCTCTGACATGCACAATTAACTGAACCCCTACAGCGCGAGCCGCCAACAGCGGCTCATCCAACACTGCCGTGTTGACATACATCGCATCGCAACGATACTCCCTCAAAAGACGTTCAAAATGCCTCAGAGTCTGTTGTAATGGCGGGCAGTCCCGATGCCACCAACCATAAGGGACAATGGCCACACGATACGCGACCTCCATCACACGCTTAATATAGCTGCGGTTCAAAGCGCTCGGAAGAACAACGATGGCGTTCACACCTAAATCCGAGAGGTGAGCCAGCACGTCCAGCAAGCTGCGCTCTCCTCCATAGATTTCCCGTCCGGCCTGGTGCCCACACACAAGCCACGTAGGGCTATTCGGAAAATACTTCTGGGTACCGTTCCACTCAGGAAGGGCTGCGTAACCTTCTTCCCTTCCAATTCGTTCGTAGTGAAGAAATGCGTCTTCCCGCTCGGTAATACTCGGACCCTGGTACAGGTATCCGGAAGCGCTGAAATCCGGATGGGGATCACGCCCTTCCGCCCTACCGAAACGTAAGTAGTGAACTCGCCCATCCAAACCCGAGACCGCAACATCCCTATGCAACCGACAATATAAGCTCGAATCAAATCCGTCTGCCAGCACCTCGCCTCGTAAACGCCAGCGCCAATAAATATTTTTTATCGTCTTAAGGATCCTCATTGGAAGCCTCAAGGTTAACGCCGCCAGCACGAAAATACGCCAATACCGCTGTTCGCTGAGCACCAAGCTCACCTTCATGCACTATAAGATTCTCGACTTCCGTCAGCTGCACGCTTCTAGTCGGCGGCCGTTGCCACAACGACGCATGGGAAAGCACAACGGTAGGCGCGTGCACCTTCATTCCAAAATGGGCAAAGTGCACACCGTGTGCGTGGCACCACTCAAACACCCCATCCGCTATTGGATTTCCATGCCA
Source organism: Marinimicrobium locisalis (assembly GCF_039822625.1). Classification (NCBI taxonomy): domain Bacteria; kingdom Pseudomonadati; phylum Pseudomonadota; class Gammaproteobacteria; order Cellvibrionales; family Cellvibrionaceae; genus Marinimicrobium; species Marinimicrobium locisalis. Next base: position 75,578 of record NZ_JBDLLG010000013.1, on the reverse strand, counting down.
CGCATTTCGCTCGGGCCAGTGCAGCAGGCAAATACTATTGTGCCGTTTCCGTTCACCCTCCAGGAATGCCAAAGCGCTGGCTAGCTCCTCGCCGTGAACAGCGAAATTTGACACCAGCACTGCTTCAAAAAAAAGCGGTTCGCCCCGCAAGTTTCCAAGTGGAGTCGGGAAAGGGCGCATATTCCCAGCGCCCGAGGCTGGAGGCATTACCGGCCTGCCTTCGCACTGACGGTGCCACCAGCTAAATGCTTCACTATACTGACGGCGCAACCCATGGAACTGTGTACTTATATGAGTGGCTTTTGTTCGCGTCAGACTTCCTGCATCCGTAAGCGAAAACGCCAGCGGAACAGTCGGCAGAACAGACTCAAGCGCCGCATAACCAAAATGGTGCTGCATTCGGGTTGCGAACTCAACATCTGCGCTCACTTTAACTTCATCCCATAACCCCGTTTTCGCTAGGGCGCTACGACGTACCAGCCAGGATGACTGATTCACTTCGAGAAACGCATTTCCAAGCACCCACGACCCCAGGCACTGAAGATCATCCGTTACGCGCACCCACCAACTATAGCTTGCCATTAAACGTGGAGACTGCAGCAACGGTACCATTTGCTTTTCGATTTTCTGAGGGTGAGACCAGTCGTCACTATCATGCACCGTTACAAATTCACCTTTAACGCAAGCCATGCCCCGGTTGCGCGCAGCGTAAGCCCCGGAGTTCACGTCGCTCACAAGATAGCGAACGCGGTGATCCCTGGTTGCTAGCCCTTGCACTCTCTCAAGCGTATCGTCCGTACTGGCATCATCCACCACGATGACCTCAAGCTCCTGCCAAGTCTGTGCCAGCACACACCCAATAGCCATTTCGATTGTACTCGAGGCGTTGTAAGCGGCCATAACAACGGATACCAGGGGCCGTTGCTGCTCGGTACACATGGCTTTCTCACCAGTAGCCGCCTCACCTGAAAGGTTAGCTAAAGACAACGGCTGCTCAGGGTCTTTGGGCAAAATTGCCTGCAAATCGTTTCGTCTGTAAATACGATTAATGGCGTTCAGTCGTTGCGACTCATTTTCAGCCGCATTAGCCTGAGCATAGGGTAGGATGTTGGCTAAGGCGTCATTCGACAAAGCGTCGCCTACCAAGGCCCTCAATGGTGTAGTCTCTCCCAGTACTGTGTAGCATTTTGTAAGGCCTACGAGCGTTTTAAAATCCCCTTCGGAGTTGAGGCCCTTCACCCAGCGCAAGGCTTCCCCAGTTGATCCGTGAGCATAGTGCCACGTCGCCAAATACCAGGCCGCTCCGGGGTCCCCTCTGGAAGCCAGGCTCAAGAGCTGGGGGTAAGCCCAGTGGTCAAAGCCGTTCCACATTATTTGGTTCAGCTTATCAACCGGCGATGTCCCGAGTGGATAGGCATTCATCATCGGAGCCGCCGCGCCGAGAAAAGGCAACCGCCCCTCCCCCTTTCCGTAAGCGAAATAATGGACCAGTGGGTTCATGCCAGACTCGTCCACGTCCCGATAAGTGGCACGATACCACTCCGCGTCAAACTTGATATTTGACGTCCAGGCTCTCCAGTGAGCCATCAGGCGTAAACCGAACTTCTTTACACGGGACATTAGCAAAAGGCTACACGAGTTCTTTAGCGGACACAGGCTCGTCCTTCGTCCTGCCCGAAGCGCACATAGTGGACCAGCGGGTTCACCCCGGCAGAGCGAACATCCGTGTTGTTCGCCAGATAGAACTGAGTATCGAAGTTCGGACCAGGATTAAGGCCCTTCCGAGCCCCTACTTTGTAGTAATGCTTGGCCGGGTTAGTTCGTGCTAGTCTGTCCTTCTGTAACTCTGGATCCTGAGCCAAATACCAATCGGCATCAAACAGACCCGAATGTTTAATAATCTGGACGCCGCTTTGAGGAACAAACCCCCGGTAACGGTCAATCAATCGCTCCCACCACGGTTGGTTTGGGAATGGATACACCTCTGCTCGCTGCACAAACAGTCTCAATGGAGAGGGCCGATCCCGCAAGCGATCAATCTCATCCTGCTTACGCTCCAACTGTTCGGTAAGCGCTAAAATCTTATTCTGTTCATCCGTCATGCGTAACCTTCTCGTTCAGCTGTTCTAGTCGTCGGTTAAGAACATCATAGCGCGCATGTTCACGAACAAACTGTAAGCACCGTTCAGAAGCCGCTTGGTAGGCTTCGCGGTCAGCCCAGAGGCCCTCGATAACCGACCAAACTTCGTTGGGTTCTGCATAATACGCAAAATCACCAAACGTCTCTTTAAAAACCGGTGGCAGAATAACCGGGATGCCCAGCCCCATCGCTTCCAGCACCGCGCGCCCAAACTCTTCAATATAGTGCTCATGGGGATAGTGGATGAAAAAGTCCAACTCCAAGAGAAACTCATAGGTACTCTCAGCAAACTCCAGCACTTGCCAGTTACCGGGATGCGCCCCAAGTATGCTGAGGGCTTGATCAGCGCCTCCAAGCAGCCGGACCTCGCAAGCCCGATCAACGCAGTAGGCCGCGGCCAGCGCCTCAGCGCTACTTGGCCATTTGGTGTAATGATCGCGAGCATGGCGCCCCACCACCGGCTTTGAACGTTCTCCTGCGCGCCAACTAACGCGGGTAAGACACCAACTATCGACGTCCAGCAATGGATTCCAAATATCGGAGTGAGGTTCGGGGTAACGCTCATCCTCACGCATTAAACGCTGGACCAGGCCTGAAATGGGCACCCAGGTCGGAGCTACATCAAACATCGAGCGGACATTGTGATCCACCTGCCTGGGGTCATACTGAGGGTCTCCCCCCGTAATCAACCGATTAGCCATTTGGTTCACCAAAATAATGAAACGCTTCGTTCTAAGGTCAGGTACCGTATCCAGACGATAATTAAGAACCACCGGGTATCCAACCAGTACAAGGTCGCTCTCCACTATCTCGCCAGGCGTTAGAATATCAAAATCGCCTTTCCCGGCGCGCTGGCGAAGCTCTGGCTTTAGCGGTATTCCCACATCCAAATCGGCGCGGCGCCACTGAAAAATGGCAACCCGCTTTCCCTGAGCGATAGCGGCATTAACATAATTCATCGTTGAAACAAATGCGCCACCACTTAGATTGAAGTCCGCGATAACCACAATATCATAGCGTCGAACCTCATCCCGGTTTTTAGTGCGCATAACAGTGGGAATTGGGAAAGGTCGTCTCTCCCCCGACAAAGGCAGCTTAAGCTCTTCAGTGCTAGCGTGCTCATGCCAGGCCGAAGCGGCCTCTCGATACTCTCGCCGGGCACCGTAAAACAACGTTTTCGCATGAGTGACCGGCGTTCGAGTCAGGGACGTTTCTTGGTCAAGCGCAAACGCCAAAGGTACCCCGCGATGCAAACGGACCACCGCTTCCTCACCGAACACGCGCTGCAGCCGAAGCACATATTCCGAGTCGGCACTGGTTCTGGCCAGATCCCAGCCCCCCAACCGTTCAATTGCCTCTCGGCGGAACATAAGAGAGGAGGTGTTCTCGGAAACCAACGAACCATGTGCCCGGAAGGTACCGGTGAAGTACAGGTCTTCACGGGCGCGAGCCCAGTCTGTAATCGTGGCAACCGCCGAAGGTTGCTCCAACAAATGACGAACCTGAACTTCTAGCTTTTGAGGATGAGACCAGTCATCACTGTCATGCACTGTAATCACATCACCCGAAGCGTGCTCTAACGCCGCATTTCGGGCTCGGTAAGCGCCCCCATTTATCTCCAGGGCAATCAAACGAATTCGAGCGTCGTCTTTGGCCAGAGCTTCAACGCGAGACCGAGTGTCGTCAGAGCTGCAATCATCTGCCACCAGAAGCTCAAAATTAGTCCAGCTTTGCTCTTGTAGGCTTCGAATAGCAAGCTCAATCTGCGCCCCTGCGTTATAGGCGGGCATCACTATCGAAACTTTTGCTTCTTCGCAAGACGCGGGAGCCCGAGCTGAACCTTTCAAATTAAAAATGCTCAGTGGCTCTTTCGGGTTGCGCAATGCCAGTGGGGCAAACCCATGCTGGCCGAGCACTCTGTTAACCAACGCTAGCCGCTGTTGCCGGGCTTTATCCCATGAGCCGTGCACATACACGTTGCTAAGCGACAGCGTAAGGTCTACATCCCGAGCGTTACGACCTTTTCGGGCGACTCGCAATCGATCATAAGCATCTCGCTCTCTACCTAGGCGAATCAGGCAGTCGACTTCCAAAAGCACCTGCGCCTTTTGGTTGAGTGCTTGCCGGTCAACCAACCCTCGCCAAGAAAGAAAACTCAATGCCGCAGCATAATTCTTATGAAACGCGCTCCACCGAGCCAGAGCCCAGGCCGCATAACTGCGGTCAAATTCTCGAACGTAAGGGGTGGCTAGACGAGCGCGCAACACCGGCCACGCCTCTTTCGAAAATCCCCCCCACAGCATCGATTCAAGCTTGCGAGCAGACAGACGAGTTAGCGCTGGCGAGTAAACCTTAGACTCAAGACGGGAGGGCTTAACAGCCACGCCATTTGCCTGTCCTTTCGTGACAAAGTGCCATAGTGGGTTTTCACCGAAACTCCGAAGATCAGGATACTGAAGCAGGTACTCCTTGGTATTGAAGAAGGGGCTGGGGTCGCAGCCTAGCTTCGTTCCATAAGCCGAGTAATGGGCCAACGCCGACATATGAGAGGGCATCAGGTCCCCATACTGTTGGCGGTACCACGCCTCGTCAATGAACATAGCATAGCGAGCGCAGCAGCGGCGGTCGGCACGGTGTGACTGCAGAAAATGACGCAACAGGTTAATCATATACCTTTATATCCGCCTCTTTGCGGCTTGTTATTGGGGACGATTAGCTTCGATGCGACACTCACGGGGCCCACGCGTGCCTTCAAGTAATAGAGCACCATCAATCAACCGACCAGTCATCTGCAAGCGCTTCAACTCATCCGTGACGGCAGTATACCAACCTTCCATCACCACCTCAGTGCCCTGAACATCCCCACGCCACCATTCGAATCGAGCGGAAAGCTCGGCAGGAATGGCGGTACCATCCCCGGCAGCCTCAAGGAAGGCCGCAACATCACCGTTGTCATATGCAACCATATTGTCGCTTACCCACAAGGTTTTGTCGCGGGAAAAGCCATCCCATCTTTCCCAAGGGTCGCACTCAAGGGTGCCGGGCCAACGCTCAAAATCCTGATCAGATAACTCGGTTACCGCTACGAAGCGGCTCCAGACTCGGCCCGTATCACCAGAGTCCACATACTGAGGCTCGCCTCCCAGCCACTCGGGTAGCTCACTACGATCATAGGTCTCTACAAAGTACCAAACACCGAATATCACAACGATGCCGGCGAGAGAGCCCAAACCCAAAAGCAGTTTTTTCATAATGCAACACACCTAGCAAATAAAATGATCGACTATTGCAGAAGGACCCGACTAAGAGGTCCTCCCGCCCACTGAGTTCCAGCTCACTTACCACTGTTCTTGTTGGCGCTATCAAGCAACTGCCGATACTCCGAAAACTCCTTTCCTAAAATCAGGTCTTCATAAAGCCGGGCTTGAGCCTTAATAAACAGCTCTCCCAATTTTTTATCCCACTGCTCATTAAAGTTTGCTGGAACACCCGGCCGAAGCGTGAATTCGCCAAACCGCCAATCACTATCAGACACCAGAAAATCGATTCGAACATGCGCCCACGGAATCCTCAAACTGACTTTCCGTGCAACATCGATTAACTGTTGGTCAAATATTGGACTAATATTCGGTTCCACTGAGTACTTCCCTGTATCCACCATGCGACCATTGGTATCGAAAAAACGGTACTGCCGACCTCGCCAGCGATCCACCTGGAGGACCAAGCCAATCTCACCATAGAACGCGTACATCTTAACGTCGTAGGTGTCCAGAGGACTTCCCGAAGCCCCGACGATCATCTCCTCCTTCAACCATGCATCCCTGGAGATTCCGGCCTTTTTCATGGCCCGTTGAACTGAATCGTGCAATGACGCTCGGTTCGCGAATGGCTTACCGGAAAAGTGATCCTTCAAAGACCCATCAGCCTGCGGTGCAATGGCATAAATGCAGGGCTTGCCTTCAGCATAGACGGGCTTAATGACGCACGGTTCGTCAAACCCAATCTCATCAAATTTTAGAGGAAACTCGGATCTGGGAATTGGCAGCCCGACTTCTTCCGCAAAGCGGACACTATTCCCCTTCACACTTACCACTCTCGGAGGGAGTTTGCGAGAATGTTGAATGGCCCCCAACTGCGCCGCCCGCTGCAGCCGGTAGGATGCCGGTTGCGCAGCCTCAAAGAAAACGTGCTCAGTGTGGCCCAAACGCGGATAAAACTTAAAACTCTTCAGTTCAGCCAATCGCTTTGCCTGAACGTCGTTGAGGGACCTCTTCTTGCTCAGGGCTTTTATTGGACGACTCAGCGCCCGGTACTGCGCCTTGATGTCAGCAAGCGCGATTTCTAGACTTTTTAAGTGCTTCTCCACCGGAGACTTGAACAGAGCCATATCAAATCGCGTTCATTATCTGAGTAAAGACTTCCGACGTTTCCGCCTGAAGGTGCCCTTTCTCATGAGAGAATAAAATGGTTTTTACGTTTCCCTTTCGCGTGGACTCATCGGCCCTGACTCCAAGCATTTCACAATAGGCTGAAAAGTGCTTCGCGTAATGGCTTTTATCCAGAGTATTCTGGACGAGAATCAATCGGCGGTCCGTAGTCTTGGGTTGAGCAAGAAGGTCGAAGCGGCTCTTGTGCGCCTCGAAATCAAACTCATCCAAAGGAGTTCCGTGGCATGTTTGCACATAGCGCCCCACCAAACTTCTGTTGTATTTAGTGAGCGTCACCTGGGGATTGATGGCCACCGATGTCGCTTCCGACATAAAATTCTGCATTCGCAACGCGGCGAAACCGCCACCTGAGGAGCCGTAGAACACGACCTTGCTACTTTTCAGTTTTAGGTAGCCGGCCACTGAGCGTACAGTATCCGCAATAAAAGGAAGGGGGTCCCTCTCGCCCACGCCTATGTACCACGCAAGGCCCAGCGTCTCATTCTCAAACAGAGCCGGGTCGGAAACATATAGAACGTGTCCAGGGAAACGGTCCGCCCATTTCCACCGCTGAAAAACCGGCGGCTGAATTTTGTCCCGGTTCGCTGCCCCACTGAACAACACGAACAAGCGGCGCGCCCTCGGCTTCTTCGCCAAGGCGAAATCGTAACGCAGCCCATCGTGCCACCGGGTAAAAATAACACGGCCCTCCTTATTTCGAGCGAGCGCCTTTCCGAACTCTACTCGTTCGTAGTCCGCCAAGTCAGTAAACCCAATTTTCCCTGAGTGCCGCGGCACCTCAATAAGCTTTTTATTGCGTTTAAATAGTCCAAACACTTAGGAAAACTCTCTCAGGGCGCGTGTTACTTCCTCTCTGATAACCTCTTTCACGCCGTTTACCTTGATCATATCCGGCGTGAAAAGCTCCCGCTCAACCGTCTCATCGATCCTGTCGCCAGGACCCACCTTGACCCCCTTATCAAAAGGCCGATTAATTGACGAGAAGTAATCGTAGAACTTAAAACTACCGCCGGGGTGAAGGCTACCCGCATCCAACCAAACATTAGGCAGCCCCAATGCATCAGAGAAAATAACGCCGTGTAGGCTCTGGCTAATAATGATCTCACACTCCATCATCTTGCGCAGAACCGTATCAATGTCGTCGGTTTTAAAGCTGATAAACGTTGCCGAGCGCAGATCATCAAACCGCTGATAGAATGAATCATTCTCGACCTTGCTAATATGGGGTATTACGCCGTATCGGAACTTCTTTGTTGGCTTCTCTGAAGGCAAAAGATCAGAGACCAACAGGCCCGGGTCGCCAATGGCGGCGCCTTCTCCAAACGTTCGGGAAAGAACACTCCGAGTTAAATACCCGCGCACGAGACGAATGTCCAGCCAGCCGTAGTCCTCAATTTGGTGCCACGGGTGCATTAAGCCGGAACCGAGAACCACCATTTTCTGAGTTCTTTGCTTAAAATCTTCCCGATCAAACGCCCACCCTAGGGTGCTGCCTGTGCTATTCACATTGGCGCCAGGGTATGCAGCCCGCTTGACCGTTACTTCAAACAGGCGCTCAAACAAAATTCGGGAGATTTCATCACCGAGATTAACTGACCCATCTTTAGGGCGCCACCAGAATAGCTTTATAGAGCTCATAGACGTCGTTTTACCACTACTAACTGTTGTTGTTCAGGCGCAAGAGCCCGCTAATCGTAGTTATGATCCGAGCCAAACCCTCCAGCCGTCACTTCGGGCAATCTCACTCCAAAGGTATCAAAATCATTAACGTAGAAGTTGTCAACGTCATACAGCGAGCGGTCCTTCATGTGCGCCAGAACCTTCTCCACAACGGCACCGTTACGGAAAATTACATAATGTGCGCCGGTAACAATGTATTGGGCACGAGCTTCATTAAGGTTCACCCACTCTCTTTCTTCATAAGGGACAACAAAATACTTCCCCTCGTACTCCGGTGGCACGTTAACCTTATCCTTCCAGCGGAAGCGGGGGGTCAGCAAGACTATTTCCCAGCTCTCTGGCAGCCCGTCGGGTAGGGGTAACGGGTTTTGCAAACAAGCTGAATCAAGAACCTTTACATCGTCTTCAAACAAGATATAGGCACCAGTGTGCCCTGAGCGCTGACGGGCCAAGGAAGCAAAACGCTCGAGCGCACGCTCATGAGACAGCCAAATAGACGCCACACCCTTATGGCCTTTCAAGCGGGGTAACATCTGCAAACCAGCGTCTTCGGGAGATTGCTCCAGCCTAGTGGCGGCCAGCCGCTCGTAGTCCCATTGCGCGTTGGACAATAGCTTCTCCATGTGGGAACGCCGGTCCTCGCGATCATCCAGGTTTATATATATCGCGCGCTCGATTTCCACATCACTCATACATCATCTCCACCTCTATCCATTTTGTATAAGCCGCTCTCCAGCGACCCAACTAACAAACTATTCACTTCGGGCCGGGTTTTCTATTCGCAGCACAGCCTCAAGGCTAAGTTTTGAGTAGCCCGCCACTGTCTGGCACTCCCTAATCACTTCAATAGGCCACAATTTTGTAAATGACTGAAATATGCTCTCGCCAAGGTCCTCATTGAGCTCAAACTCGGCCATCCAGCCGCTCTGGCGTGGAATGCAGACCATCGGCCAACGGTGCGCCAGCGCATAGCGAGCGTACCGGGCGTCAACGAATCTTTGGGAACCCTGCATATACGACAGCGGCGCCGCCTGAAACCCCTTACAGTGAACGGTACCAGTGCCCAACTGATTCACCACTCGAAAACTGCCCAACGGCTTCGGAAAGGAAAAAACCTTCCGGTTTCCTACCGCACCACGGTAGGCATCCGGGTAGATAACGCCGTGTACCCCCACAACAGGGTTCAGCTCGGCAAATTCCGCCCTCGCAGCAAGTAGCGTTTGTACATAGTCACCGGGGTAGAATATGTCATCATCCACGTAGAAAATGTCGTCCTCGTCCTGGTATCCCTGGACCACGAACTTTCCCACGTCTCGGAAATCTTCTTCCGGCACAAACGCGTTTACCCCTTCCCGCTTCAATGGTTCAGGAACCGATTCATAGCCATTCAGACAAATGTTGAGCTGGTCCACCTGCGGCATCAACAAGTCAACCACTTCCAGCAGAAGGGGGTACCGGGGAGGGAACGTACTCATGTTCGCAATGATCATTGATTCGCCACCACCGCTTCCACGCCGGAAAAGGCGCGGTAAATGCCATTCTCTTTCAACACATCCACAACATCTTCATCCGTTACGATTTGAGACCCCAGAACCTGTTGGCGCGCGGATATCTCGGAGTAACGCCTGCGGCGCTCCGCCACATAGCCGTTATTCTCCGCCTTTAGACCCTCAGCCCTCGTCAGTGAGCCCTCGCCCCAAAGCCCGAGTAGCAACGGTTTGTTTAAGATTTGGACTCTGCTCTCCCCCAGCAGCTTAACGCAGGAGGCATGGAACTCGGTGTCGGCCGCCACAAGGCTTGGCCTGAACCGTGGCACCACGGAGAATACGGACCGTTTTACCATTGTGGAAACCACGCAAAACCGGTACGCGCGACCGTCAACAAAAAACACGGCGGCGCCGGCGGGATCCACCCGAATCCATCTAGCACTACACACTTCCAGACCTTCCTCAGCCATGAAAACCAGCTGCTCCTCAAGCTTTTGCGGGTGCGCCCAGTCGTCCGAGTCATGGAAGGTTATATACTGCCCTTTTGATTCGTGAATCAGCGCATTGCGGATATTGTACGTGCCTTGGTTCTTCAGCGACCGGAACACCTTGATTCGTGAATCCAGCGCCGCGTGCGTCAAGATTTGGGGCAGGCTGTTGTCCTCACTCCCATCGTCACAAACCAAAATTTCAACGTTTCGGTATGTTTGGTTGCGCAGGGACGACAGCGCATAGCCAACGGTGTCTTCAGCGTTGAAGCATGAAACGATAATGGAAACCAGTCCTTGGTCATCAATACCGCAGTCCGGCGTCGGCGCACGAAGGCTACTCAGTACATTATCCGAGGTGAAATCCACCGAACTTACGCCACTTAGGCCAAACGAGCCAAATAAGTGGTTCAGCTGCTCAGCATACCGGGCAGGATCTTTTTCCAGAGCGGCTTGATTTAACGACAACCCCTGATATTGTTCATCGGTCAACTGGCCATCCAGCGTCGCCAAGCAACGGCGCACGCCCGCCAAAGAGTTGTGTCGATCAAAGACCTGTTCGTCTGCGCTTTCCCCTACCGTAATGGCGTCCTGCAGATCAGCGGGGAGGGTCTGGTGAATCGTTTGGGGTAAGGTAACGTAAGAAAGCACCTCGGCATCAACCTGCCACATCAACCTGAGCAGCGACACGTCACCACCGACCAAAAACGCGAGGCGAAACAGCCTAAACATTTTCCCAAGGCTTTCCTCGGGTATTGAGGGCAGTTGGCACACCAGATAACGAATAACACCCAGAAAGGATTCTATCATCTGTACTTTTTGTAACAGATAGGCGTATTCAACCAGCACGTCCAATTCCTGAGCACGCGACGTACTGCGAACCCGCTGGCCCCACTCAGACAGCTGCCGGTAGAACTTCCCGGCAACAAAATCCACCGAGTACACGTCGGCTGGCGGTAACATGAAAAACTCTTGCCCGAGGTACTCGATCAGGAAGTCCGCCGAACCCACGCTTCGCCCTAGTTCGCCCCGGCGCTTTACTAAATCCAGATACTGATGCAGCCTATCCATACATGCCGTCTCACTCGTTAACCGTTGGCTTGAATCGTTTGCGGCCTTCCGATTGTCCAAACATCAAATAGTGAACCAGCGGATTCTGACGAGACTCGGCCACATCGGGGTATCGCTCCAGATACCGGCGGCTGGAAAAGGCCGGTCCGGGCGCTCGCCCTTCTATGCCACCATAGAGTGTATAATGCTCGGCTAAGTTCCGAGCGCTTAGCGCTACATCGGGGTTACGCAACGCATACCACTTGACGTCAAACAACTCACTCGTCAACACCAGCGACACCTGGCGCCGCACTCGAAGCCGAGAGGGGCGGAAACGCGTAATTAGATCAAAAAACCAACGGAAGGCGCCGCGGCGGACCTGGAGGTGAGCACTGTAAACCGCTTCCTCCGCGCGACCAACCAGCCTATTCATGCGCTTTAGCTTGCCGCTACATTTGTCCAACTGCAGGTTCGCCTCAAGCAGCTCTCTGTCCAGTTGTTGAGCTTCGCTAAAGTACCCTTCCGTTTCCAACTGCAAGCGCAAAAGCTCACCCAGAAGATGATTATGGCGCCACTCAAATTCGGCTTCCCGGTCCGAAAAGCGCCCCGATTCCCTGCTTTGCCCCGTTGATGCCCTCATACTCTACCTGTCAAAAGACCTAACGCGTCGGTTGGTTGATAAACCGCGCATACTATCTCGTTTGATAAAAATACTCAATTATTCTAACAAGGAGCACAGAGAAGAGTCGTTTCGGCGAAATTCAAGACAAAATTAGACACTTTTTGCCCAATTTGGGACAGTTCGCAGAGACCCGCCGACGGCTTCAACCCTGAGCGGCCTCTGCCTTGACACTCAGCGAAGATAGCTCTTGGTGTAGCGGTGGACCTCATCCGACGCAAGCGCCTCCGAAATAGCCCACCAACCGTAAGAATCGTGCTGGTCTTTAGGTAGTAACCTTAAATCGACTGTCTCTTTAAATTGAACGCCGTGGGCAATGTAGTGCGTGGAAATGGCTTCGCCATACACACTATCTTTATAGAAGTGCTCAAAAACACCCAGTGAGCGCCCGTTGGAATAATCAAGGCTAATGCCAAGTTCAGAGAGGCTAATTCGTTCTGCTGCCTCGTTCAGTGGCTCCCCTTTTCGAACTCGACCGCCAGGAACAAACCAGTATCCTTTGGCAGGCCGATTCAAACGCCTCCCCAATAGAACCTTGCCGTTATTAATTATCACAAGGTCTATAGAGAACATGGGGCTATGTTTAATAACGTTTTTGAAATCGGCCTCTGCCAAAAACACTAAAAGCTCCTAAAGTTTCAAGAACAAACAACCTCAACTACAGAGCGTCAATAACGGATCTCAGATAGCTAATTTCAGCATCCAGCGGGTTCTGATGATTGCCTACAAACAAGCCCCGCTTATCAATCACTTCGGCACCTTCTATTTCTCCAGCTACCTCGTAGTCGAAGTATCTAAGCACCTGTTCATTCTTCAAAAAATTACCCGTCACAATGGGTCGACATTCGATATTAGCGGCTTGCAGCGCCGAAACCAGCTCGCTCCGGGTAAAGGGCGCGTCCGGTTTCACCACCATGGAGAAGCCAAACCAACTGCTTGCGCCCACCTCTTTCTGAATTTGAAGATAGGGGTGGTTATTGAAAAGCTCAACAAACTGCTTCGCGTTGTCACGGCGCACGGACAAAAAGCCCGGCAACTTCTTGAGCTGCTCGAGCCCAATGGCCCCGCTCATCTCTACCGGCCGAACGTTGTAACCGGGGAGAACAAACTTGAACGACTCCTCAAAAGGGTCATCGCTTTTGGTGCCTGACACCCTGTTCTCCTTCGGAAGATTACGTGTCCAACCATGGGCCCGGATGCTCAACAGTATATGGTAGAGCTCCTCGTCGTCCGTAATCACGCACCCCCCCTCCATAGTGGCAATGTGGTGTGAGAAAAATGAGCTAAAGGTGCCCATAAGGCCGAAAGAACCCGTCATTCGGCCATTATACTCCGCCCCCATGGATTCGCAGTTATCCTCCAAAACCACAATATCCCGGTCGGCCACAAGACGATCAATGGCGTCAAAATCGTTCGGATTACCCAACAAATTAACCAAAAGAATTGCCTTGGTCTTTTCGGTGATCGCCTCTTCCAGCTTTGTAAGGTCAATATTGAGCGTTTCCGGGTCGATATCGACAAATTTAACTTTAAGTCCATACTGCTGGAGTGGGAAATACGTAGTTGACCAGGAAACCGCGGGCACGATTACCTCATCGCCCCGTTGCAAGTGCGGCGTCTGTGTGAAAAACAGAGAGGCGATCATTAACAGGTTAGCCGTAGAACCCGAACTCACCATCACGGCATAGCGAGAGCCAAAAAAATCCGCAAAGCGTTTCTCATACTCAGCGACATTCGGTCCCATGGTAAACATATCGGAGTCGATGACTTTTTGTATCGCATCGAGCTCTTCCTGGCCCCAGGTGCTGGAGGCCAATGAATAGCTAGTCATTTGGGTATTCCTCTAAAAAAAACTGATAAGTCTTCTCAATACCGTCTTTCAGCGAGGTGCTGGCATGCCAGCCCAGGGCGTTCAGTCGACGGCTATCGATCAGCTTCTGGCGCATACCGACCGGCTTAGTCAAGTCATGAGAAAAGCTTCCTTTGAACCCCACCACTTCGGCAATAGCACGATAATACTCATTAATCGAGTAGTCCTTGCCTAAACCGGCGTTCATCAGGTCAGGCACCTCCTGCCCACCTCTGATCATTCGGATAACTTCGAAGACGCAATCAGCCAAGTCCTCTACATACATGAACTCCCGCCGTGCCTCTCCATCACCCCAAATCTCAACCGTTGAGGCTTCGGCCTTGGCCGCTTCATGGATCTTTCTGATAACGGCCGGAATCATGTGGGAGTGAGCCGGGTCAAATTTGTCGTGCCGACCGTAAAGGTTACAGGGAATCAACGTGATATAACGCAACTCCTCATTCACCCGCCCGATATACTGACATAGGCGGGTAGCGGTTATCTTGGCAAGAGCGTAGCCCTCATTGGTCGGCTCCAGCTCGCCGGCCAGTATCTGGTCTTCAGTCAGCGGGTTAGGGGCGCTTCGGGGGTACATACAGGAACTGGCCAAATTCACGCAATACTTTATGCCGGCTTGATAGGCAGCGTTAATGACGTGTAGCCCCATCAACGAGTTGTTGACCAAAAAGCCAACCGGATCAGCCATATTGGCTTGAATACCCCCGACTTGGCCCGCCGCATGAATGACAATGTCCGGGCGTTTCGCCTCGATATAATCCACTACTGCCTGCTGGTTATTCAGGTCCAGCGTTCGACTGCTCGGAGCCAACACCTCATACTCCGCTGCGGAAGGGTGTTCCTGAAGGTTCTGGCCCACCATTCCCGAGCCGCCTGTCAACAAAATACGCATTATTTCCTCACTCGGTTGACACAGACACATGGTGCCCGTGCGCCTTTAAAAGCGCATGCCGCTTGGCCTGGTCCAGGTCGTGAGTGACCATTTCGGCACACATCTGCTGGACGGTAATCTCCGGCTCCCAGCCAAGTTCGTTCTTAGCACGGGAAGGATCACCCAGCAGGGTTTCCACCTCGGCAGGCCGAAAATACCGAGGGTCCACCTCGACAATCACGTCCCCTGCCTTAACGTGCGGGGCCTGGTCACCTTCAACCTTAGAGACAATCGCCTTTTCGTCTACGCCTTCTCCTTCAAACCGAAGGCTAATACCCAGCTCCGCCGCCGACCACTCGACAAATTGACGAACCGAATACTGAGCCCCCGTAGCAATTACGAAGTCCTCCGGTTCGTTTTGCTGGAGCATCATCCACTGCATGCGGACATAGTCTTTGGCATGTCCCCAGTCCCGGAGCGCATTCATATTCCCCAAATAAAGTCGGTCCTCCAAGCCTTGGGCAATATTGGCAAGGCCGCGAGTAATCTTCCGAGTCACAAAAGTTTCGCCGCGACGGGGCGATTCGTGATTAAACAGGACACCATTGCAAGCATACATGCCGTAGGCTTCCCGGTAATTGACGGTAATCCAGTAAGCATAAAGCTTAGCCACTGCATACGGTGACCGTGGATAGAACGGAGTACTCTCCTTTTGAGGTATTTCCTGAACTAAACCATACAGCTCCGAGGTGGACGCCTGATAAAAACGGGTTTTCTTCTCCAACCCGCAAATTCGAATCGCTTCCAACAGCCGCAAAGTACCCAGGGCGTCGACGTCCGCAGTATACTCCGGCGAATCAAATGAAACGGCTACATGGGACTGGGCACCCAAATTGTAAATTTCATCCGGCCGGACTTCTTGAACAATACGAATCAAGTTAGTAGAGTCAGACAAATCCCCATAATGAAGTATAAAATGTTGATTCTCTACATGAGGGTCTTCATAGATGTGGTCCACACGCTGAGTGTTAAATAGCGAGGAGCGCCGCTTAATGCCATGGACCTCATACCCTTTCTCAAGAAGGAACTCAGCTAAGTAAGATCCATCTTGGCCAGTAATACCAGTTATTAGTGCCTTTTTCATAATAAACCTACTCACAAACTCTGAATAAAATTTACAAGCTCCTTTGACGGACGAGACCGCTCTTCATTCACTCGATCTACATCACCTATCACAGCGTTGTAATCATTAACCAAACTAAAGATCCTGTCTCTGTACTCAACAAATGTCATTTCATTTAGTTGATCAAAAATCTGACCAATATTTGACCCATCCTTCTTGAGCCTCAAAGCCGCAGCACTATCAAAATAATGCTCGAGACCGTTTCCAAAAACGTAGATCGGAATCAAATATGACTCAATAGCCTGAGCAAACTTTTCGGTTACATAGTTTTTGATTAGGCTATTCTCCAAGCATACGGAGAAAAGATAATTTTTTGAAGAGTGCTCAACCTTAATTTGCCCCCAGCTTTTATCACCATGCCCGTCTCTTGACTCGTCCACAGTATCCAAAGACCAGCGACCAGTCCAATTCTTTCCATAAACATCACAAGCCCCGAGTTCCCACAAACGCTTTACAGCGTCATTTCTTGTTTTCACGATAGAGCCAGGAACCTCCAGCCTAAAATCGTGGAAACAGGTTGCGTAAGCACAGACAGGCCTGCCACTACTTTTAACCCTACTAAACCGTTCCTTCAAAAAATTCTCGCTAGGAACTTCAATGCTTTTAACTCTAGAGCGCCACAAAACACCACCAACCCCAAAGTAATGGGAAAATGGACTAAAGAAGACACGATCGTTATAACAATTAAAAATATGGATTTTCCGCCCAAAAATATACTCCAACTGGGTGGTTCTATAATCCCAAAAGGGTTCATGCGTCCAAAAAATTAACTCAACACTTGAAGGGGATCGAGAGAGAATTCTCTTAAGAGTATCCAACTGCGCTGGATTTAATAAAATATTTAACCCAACAGTCAGCACGTTAGAATATGTCTTTAAACTCTCCATGCTCTTAAGCTCATCATACGAGCGCACATCATACTCAACCTCAGCCTTTCTAAGCTCGTCCTCCAAACCGTGAAATGGGCGCCCAAGCACCAAAATCTTACTCATAAAAAACCCTAATAGCTTAATAAGAAACTAAAGCTTAACTCTGCTCATGACAATCTTTTCCACTTCCTGGCTCGACAAAGGGCAGTCGATAACTGGATCCGAGAATTGCTCGGGGTTAATCTGAAGCTCTTCAATTGCCAACTCAACTTCGCTAGGATTAGAAATGTAACCAAAGCCCTCCGAGAAGCTGTTCCGGGAGACTTCAACTTCGCTGGAGGCAGAATTAAGATCGAAAACCTTAGCAAAAATCTTGTAAACTTCTCTGCCAAGGTTAGCCGAATCTACAAAATCAACTCGATTAGGAATCCAGCTCTGAAGCGCCATCATTTTCGAGTTCTGATACTGTCTCTCATAAAACCAGTACTTTACAGATTCTTTGTCATTCTTTCTTCTATTCTCCTGGCCAACCTCATTATTGAATCGCTCGACGTGATTCCATCTGCTAACCAACCATGACTTTAACTCTCTATACTGAACAATAAAATGAGGGTCGCAACTAGAGATAATGTGGAGCAAATGCTCGCAACTTAGAACATGCGTAGAGCCATCCAAATAGACATCAAACTCACCGACAGGCTTATCAAAGAAATCTTTCTTTGCCAGCTTCCAAACCCAGTCTGTAGAATGCCGTGACTTTAGACCTAAAGACACAGCATAATGATCAACTGAAGTGGTTCCAGTTTTATTCTGCCCAAGGAAAAAAACCTTTTTCCGATCTCTCTGCGCTTTATTAGAAAGCATTATTCTGTCCTCAACATAACATCAACCAAATATCAATTTTGGAGACAACGGGTCTTCCAGGCTACACACGGGAGACAACCCCTGTCTCATAAGAGACTGATTAACCGCAATTGACGCATTCTTGTTCTGGGCCGCATTATCGACCAGGGAGGTATTCGCCCCATGAAGTCTTCTTCTGTAAGAACGGATGTTTAGGTGCTTGGCATGACATCTTTCAGATAACCTTAGATAAAAATCGAAATCTACCGCGTTCTTCAAACGCTCATTAAACCCCCCAACTCGCGCCCAATCTCTCCGTCGAAACATTCTGAAATGGTGGGCGATCATTGCTGTGGTTAATTTTTCACGCGTAAACACTGGATAATTGTAACCTGGTGTTATACTTCCGTCCGGGTGTTCGTTCTCATAGGACGTATAAACTAGGCCAACGTTCATATCTTTCTCAAAGTAAGGGACACACTTTTCAACAGCATCTTTTGCCAAAATATCATCGCTATCAAGCTGCCCTATATATATACCCTTCGTAAGACTTAGGGCCGTATTCGATGCTGCTCCTATCCCTCCATTTTTTTGCGAAACCCATCGAACACGAGGGTTACTGGAATAGTACCTTTCAAGTACTGCTAGAGTCCTATCAGTAGACCCATCGTCGCATATACACACCTCTACATCTGTGTAAGTTTGGTCTAAGGCGCTTTCGACTGCATCGAGAATCGTCGACTCTGCATTGTATGCTGGAATATAAATGGAAACCCTGGGACTTTCGTAGAAGTCTTTTTGGCTAGTTAACTTTCTATAGTATGGGCATACATTTCCATAAAGATCGCCAGAAATCGACTTTCCCGCTGATCGATCAGTTTCATTTTCACCCCCGGGAGGCTCTTGATGGTAAGCCCACGCCTCCATATCGGAGACCATATAGAGCCCTTCATTAAACAACCTAAAAGCCAATTCTCCGTCCTCAAAACCCCATGCCGTGAAGCGCTCATCAAACCCGCCCACAACATCAAACTTTGATTTCGAAAAAGCCACATTGCCTGCCGCGAACATCCTAAAAGGTAACTTCTCATCTACTAGATTATTGGTTTTTTTAAAGGTATCGAGCCTCCAGTCGACAGATATTTCTCCAGCCCGCTGGTCTGCCACGGCATTATTTGTAGACACTTCAGGCAATTTATCTGCTAGCCCTCTGTCCAACCTAAGAGCAGAAACCTCAGTATTATTGAAGTCCTTGTATTTCCTGGGGCCAATAACAACCACTTGATCTATTATTCTATGATACTTTGCATATTCAGAAATCAAGTCCGGCGCCGGGTACATATCGACATCAAGCAACACCACCAACTCATTTTTGGCTAGAGCTACACCATTGTTTCGGGCTTTTGCGGCTGTAAACCCTACATCGGGATGCCACACATACTTAACATTCAAAACATCGTCAAACTTTCTGACGATATTCATGGTGTCTTCCCGGCTCCCATCGTCAGCGACAATCACCTCCAACTTGCCTAAATCATAGTTCTGATTAAGCAACCCAGTTAAGGTTTTCTCAAGTGGTAGAGAGCGATTATAATTGAGAATAACGACGCTAACCCCGGGCGATTCAGATCTATCAAGCCTGCTGAGCAAAAACCGATAGTCATTTGCAGCACCCTTCACTGGCGGAAGCTTAATATCCGGTGGCAATACTGCCGGGCGCTTCTTGAAGCGTTCCAGGTCCTCAGGAACGTCAATCTTGGAAGAAAAAAAAGGCTCATAACTAACTGCGGGCCTTTCTTCATTTACACACTTTTTTGCCTCAAGATCGATCAGGAAATCCAAGGCCCCCAAGGCCCCCAACTTCCTCTTCCTAACCAATAATTGTTCTAGTGAATTGCTCATCATAAACTCTATTTTAGCCGACAATTTCAATATAAGCATGTAGCCTGAAAGACATGTTTCTATCAAAACAGTTTTCTATGCAGCTAACACGCATCCCTAAAGCCTTGTCATTCGTCCCGTTGCTCTTTTAGACTTGCGAGCTCCATCTTCAGATTTTTTATTTCCTGAGCCGCCTGAAATGAATTTGTACTAGAAAAGCTTTCGCTCATATAAGCGATATTACACCTGCGCAGCAACGGGGAGTCATCGATCCACTCATTCTTCTGCTCATATATTTTAAAAACTCGATATTTATACTGCTGAAGAAATCTGTCTAAGTCAGCAAAATACGTCTGCTGAGTTCCTCGTTGATTGAGACCAACTTCCATGTATATGATATCTATAGATTGCCTTTCTAGAAGAGAAGAAGCCCCTTTAAGCACATCCAACTCATAACCTTCAACATCCACTTTTAACAAGCTAATTTTTCGATCAGTAACTTTTTCAGACTGGATATCTAAACTTGAAACCTTACATTTAAATGCAGTTTTGCTATCGAGATCTTGCTCGTCGACGTTCGCCACTTTCGTCATACTTTTTGCCGACAAAAACGTTTTCACCTCTTCCTTTTCTCCAAGCGCCATATTATAGGCATGCAATGAAGGCATATTGCTAATAGGTTCAATTTTCTTCTTGAGTAAACTGAAGCTCTCAGGGTTCGGCTCAAATAAGTGAGCCTCTCTAACCTTTAACCTTGAACTTTTGTGTATTTTGTCAAAAACGTCTCCAACAAAGGCACCAACATCGACATAGGTTAAACTTCTGTTGTAATAGAAAGGCTCCAGATCCCGAAGAAACTCGTCAATATCCGCATCGCCACCCTTTGAAGTCGTTTCGTCGAGTTCCTTTTTGAGCTTGGCGTTGGCATGCGCGAGCTCTTCCAACTCCTTATCTTTGCGTACAATACTATTTTGTAACTCCTTTATTTTCGACTCAAAGGCAGTCCTGGACTCCAAACTAGGGAGACCTTCCGTTGACTCTTGATCGCGATTCTCAGTTGTTGAAGAGCGCGACTCCTCTTCTTGTTCAACGTCAAAATTTAAGTTTAAGGGTTTATCTAGTTTCATGGTTTAACCTTCTGGGTCGCGCCGTTCTCTACGGGTTTACTCTAATCATTTTCGTGCTTGAGTTTCCAAACGAGGCCGCAGGTTGATATTCCAGCCCCCGCGAATCCAGCAGCTGCTGCCATTGATTGATGAAACCAGCATCCTTTTCGCCAGCGTTGACCACTACGTCTAATGAGTGCGCGGATAGATATTGAAGCAACTGAGGGAGAGCGACAACAGGATTTGGCCGACCGTCGCCCCCAACGTCATTCAGCAGGACAAAGATTTTTGCTGTGCGGTTCTCAAACAGCTGGGCGATTTGGCGCAAACGGCTGCCACAATCATAATAAAGATACTCTTGGCCCTGATGCTGGCAAGCAACAAGTGGGGCGTACTGTAAGGTGATGATGGGATACAAACCACTGTGTTTTAGAGTTCCTTGCAAGGTGTTAACGGTGGAGCGATTATGTTCAAAGCAGAGGATGCGTTTGGGTAAGTCGTCATCGCTAGGTTCTACGTAGCGGGCAACACTGCTGCCCTCGGCCTCCCCCTCTCCTTGGTCCTCGACGCGTTTACGCAACGTATGGGCAAGAAAAGAAGTGGTGACACCACTTCCCATTTCAATGATCAGGTCGTAGGGTTGATTTTTTAGCTGCCGAGCTAACTGCAAAGCCACAGTAGATGGCAGACGGTTCCCGCGCTCAGCCATGCTAGGAAAGTCTGGGCCGAGCTGTTGCTGAAGCTGGAAGCCGGCTTCCAGCTCCCTGGCTGTATTATGCCCGGTACTGGTGACATGACGGCCCAGGGCGTTGGTGGCTTGTTCGAGCTGCAGCCCCTGCTGGTCGAACAGGTGTTCCATGCGCTGTTGCAGCTTAGTAAATTGTTGTTCACTTTTACCCGCCTCCGCCAGCTGTTCTTCTAGCGTTTTAACTTTGCCCGCGAGCTGTTTGGCGTGGTTTTCCACTTCACTCTTCTTGGCGTCGGCTTGCTCTCGTGCTTGCCGTTGCGCTTTAGCTTCGCTCGAGGCTTGCTCGGCGGTTTTAAGTGCTTTTTCCGCCTCTGCTTTGGCCGATTCAGCGTTATGTTTATGAGTCTCGGCTGCCTTTTGAGCTGTCGTCAGGTGCTCGTTAAGCTCGGTTAAGGCTCGGGCGTCTTTCTCATGTTGGGTCGCTAAGTCCTGCCGTGTTTTTTCGGCTTCTTGCGCCTCTTGCTTAAGCCTTTCGCATTGCTCCTGTAGCTGCTGGACTTCTCTCTTCTTGCCCTGATTTTCTTGCTCCACAGCGTTTTTGCCTTCACGGGCTTCTTTTAATTGCTGCTCCAGCTCAGCTTGGCTCTGCTTTGCTTGTTCACGCTGTTCAGCTGAGGCGTGACGGGTGGACTCTAGCTGCTTTTCTAGCTCGCCGACTTTAGCATTCGCTTGCTCCAGGGCCTGCTGAGCAGCTTTGTCATTCTTGTCGGCGGTTTGTTGTGTCTGTGCTTGCTGGGTTTTTAGCTCGCCGAGCTCCTCGCGCGTGGCGTCAAGCTCTTCCCGCAATTGCCGCACCATGGCATTTGCCTGGTTTAGTGCGGCGCCGAGTTCAAGTTCGCGCTCTTGCAGGTTCGCGACGGTGTTGTCCGCTTCGCTGGAGTGCTGCATGGCGCTGTCCAACCGGCGACTAAGCTCTTCCTTTTGGGTTTGCCAGGTGCTTTGCTCTTGGTCGAACTCCTTACGGGCTTGGGCGAGCTCTTCTTTTACGGTATTGACGCTGGCTTTGGTGTACTCAAGCTCGTTTTTGCTCTGCTGAAGGGCGTCGGTTAGCGCCTGCTTCTCCAACTTCAGAGACTCCACTTTACGCGCCATGGGGTTGCAGACCAGGTGCCACTGAGGCCAATCGTGATTATCTGTGTTCTGGCTTTTAACATCATAGCCGTGGCGTTTCAGCTCCCCGATAACAGTCTCCGCCGGGCTGGCTCCCTCGTAGTAGGACTCATCCGACGCGGTTAGCCAAATATCGGACCACAGGCCGAGCTTCTGACTGTTCGCCAACCCACGGATGATGTCCAGCTCCGCCCCGGGTGCTTGAAGAATGAGCAGGTTAGCGCCCTCTTCGGGCCCGAACTGCTTGACCAGCTCTTCAGGCGCCAGGGGTGTGACCGGGTGCTGGGCGATAATGCGCAACCCCGGAAACAATTGCCGCAAACCGGTGGGCGGATAAAGACTGGAGGCTTCCGGAAGATTGTATTCGTTCAGTTGATTAAGGCCCGAGTCCCCGGTAATGGCGCGCTCAATCACTTGAACACGGGAGTCTCCCTGGGTGCGTTGACTGAGCTGCTCCGCTAGATGTGGGTTGGGTTCCACCAGCAGGATGCGTTTGGCATCCGATTCCAGGTAGGCGGGCAACTCTTCTCCGTTGCCCGTGCCGATGTGGAGAATGGTGTCCAGGTTACTGGGTATTTCTGTCATTGGTGATTCCATAGTGCCAATGGTTGGTTCTAGTGAGTCACCCTAGCAGGCGGCCCTAGCCCAACGTTTATATCGAATGCGACGCGTCCAGTTTCTATTAGAGCTCTCGGCCTTCAGATTTGCCATGGAGCAGGTAGTGCACCAATGGATTCAGCCCTTGCTCAGCGACATCCGGATTTTTCTCTAAGTAGGACGCTGAGTCAAACTGTGGACTTGCAGCCCTGCCCTCTGCTCCACCATATTTAACGTAATGCAGCGCTGGCTCAATGGACTGTGCGCTAACGTCGGGGTTTTGTTGAAGATACCAAGCTTCATCGAACAATTCGCTGGCTCGGATCAATTCCGCACCGTGACGAAGTTCACGGCTTGTACGGGTAAAGTTTTTTATCGGCGCTGCAAGCCGCTTTAATGTAAAACCTTCGCGCTGTGCGGTTACTTGCGAGAGGCTGGCGCTTAACAGTCGCTTTTCCTTTTTTAGGTGACCGTGCTCGGCTTCGAGTTTAACAAGTTTTTTATTCAGCTTGTCTTTTTCGGCAATAATTTCTTTGTGGGTGGCGCGAGACTTTTCAAGCTCTTCCCAATGGCTCTCCCTAAGCTTGTGAAGTTCAGCCTCTCGCTCTTGCAACTGCTTTTCTTTGTCTTTGAGGTCCAAGAAGTAATTTTCGAGCTCCTCTTGCACTTGAAACAATTGTTTCAGTATGAGGTCATTTTCTTCTTTTAGGTCGCTTTCGCGAGCTTCGGCACGGGACTTGGCGTTTATAACTTGCTGAAGCTCTTTATTCAGGCGACTGGTTTCCACCTCCGAGGATTCACGCGCCCTTTTCTGGGCAGCCACTTCCTGCTCAACGCTGGAAAGCGTTTCCCGGAGGCGCTTTGCTTCCGCGTCCACCGAGTGTCCGTCAGTCTCATTGCGCTTTTGCTCCTCAGACAGCGCCTCCCTAAGCCGGGAGACTTCTGCTTCCAGGGACTCAGAATCCGCTTGCGTGCCTTGCTTAGCCTTTGTCAACTCATTCCGTAGACGGGCCACTTCGGCTTCCCGCTCAGTGATGATAGCGTTGAGCTCTTCATTCGTTTTACTGCCGTCGCGATGTTTGTGGTAGTAGGCCTCCAGCTCTTCTTGCACTTTATGCAACTGGGCTATCAACAGGTCGTTCTCGCTTTTGAGGGCCTCTTCGGTGTGAGCACGAGCGGTTTGCAGTTCAGTCAGGCGCTTTTGATGTTCTTCCAGTTGACGGCGCAGGGTTTCCTGCTTGCTACGAGGGGCACTGATAGCGCTATTGAGCTGTTCGTTAGCGCTGTAAATATCTAGTGAAGGCGCATGGTAGTGTTGGTCTCCCAGAGGAATGCTGGCCGCCTCCAAGTGGGTCAGAAGTGGGGTAAGCGCTGGGGTTTGAGCCACAAGCTGGGTGGCAAGCAGCAGGCTCAGCTCGCTGGGGCGAGCGGGCGACTCGACCGTACCGACATAGTGTTGGGCCAGCTCGAAGAAGGCGCTGTGGTTCTGGGCGAGCCATTCGACCAGCTCCGCCGGGTGGGCGGCAGCGGCCCGGGCGTCCACCATGGCGGTCCGGGCACGATGCGCCCTGAAGAACTTTAGGAGTTGGTCTGCTTCGGTTTGCCACTGCTGCAATGCGCTCTCGGGCGTATGGCCCTCGTCGATGGCGTGCGCAACGGCGTACTCGGGGCGGGTGTGAAGCAGTAACCAGGGGCCGGTGGGGTCGCTGTTGGTTAGATCATGAGCTGTTCCGGGGGTGCCTTCGCTACTGCGCCACCCTAGGTGTTCTAGCAGATTTTTTAGGCAAGTCCATTGGGCAAAAGGGGTTACGCCGATTGTCAGGGGCATTCGGTAATTCGCTCCGGTCTATTCCGTGGTATTTCAAGGGCCGCTGCTTCCCCAAGGAAGCGAGTCTGCGAAGTGTAAGCAGAATTTTACATTTTTCCCCGCAGGTACGCTACCGCCCTCCCTCGTCATGACAGCATGACCTGATTATGGGCCTGCACGCCTCAAAAAAGTTGCCTTGAGGCTGCTATTTTGTGACCTAGCTCAAATTTATACGTGCCATGGCGCTGAACGCGGCGCAATATTGTCAGGCCCGGGTAAATATAGGTTGCCGGGGGCGTTAGCGCCACTTTTTTGACGGGATATTTTTTAAGGGGGGGAAAGAAGCCTTCAGTAAGGCGGGCCTGGCGGCCCGCCCCGGGGAAGCTATTGGGTAGCAGATGCCGCAGTGTTCACGGTTTCGTCGATATCGGCCTTGAATCGGTGAGCCAAGCAGGCGATCCAGAAGTCGTTGAAGGCTTGGCTATCCCCAAACTGGGGCTTGAAGAGGGTGACCCCCTCTTCTTGGCGAACCTGGTCGAGCAGCCGGTCATCAGCCGTCGCGTTGACGAGCAGGAACCGCCGATACCCGCGCTGGCGCTGCTTTTTTAGCCAGTTCCGCATTTGCTCATCCCAGGACTGGATGATGGCGATCTGCGGGTGGCCCCGATCCTCGGCAAACGGCGGTTGTCCTGGGTATGGTTGCAATACCTGCTGGGCAACCTGGAGCATCAAGGGAGACTCAACAGCCTCTCGCTGAACCTCAGCCAGCCGGCGCTGAAATTCGGGCCGAACTTTGGGGGACGACGCCCTAGCGGCGGCATAATAGCCTTTAAGACGTGTCAGCAACGTCTCAGGGGTAGCTTTCAGCGCACGCGGGCCAGAGACCGACCGATCCGTGCTACTGCTAGAGTCGATGGAGCGGGTTTCTTCAGACCTTCTCGCCTGACGCGTGCACAGCTCAATGTTTGCTTTGAACAGAGATGGCCCGTAACGGTCTCCGGCTTTGAGGTAAAGCGTCTTGGCAACATCGTAGCGTCCCTGAAGGTAGGCGCTGTGTGCGTCCTTCACAATGGCAGTATCCATGTCAAATCCTCCTGATATTTGTAACCGGCGTTAAATGTTAGATTTATTCTTTGGCAGCAAACCCTTGATTGTGGATTGTAGTGTCAGCAGTAATAGGTGACAACGAGCAATTGCAGTTAATGCGCCATTTCGTGAACTGCTTAACAGTTTTGAGCTGGATGAACCATGCAGAACTTAGTGCGGCAGGTAACAAAAGTGGCAACCTCGCACTTGCCGCCCGGACACTTTGGCAGCCCGCCCAAAAGCAGGCACCCGAGCGCGCCGGGTGCCTGCGGCGCTCTAAAGTAGCATCGTGATGGCTGGGAGGATGGCCTCCACGCCATATACGGTTACTGTGGCCTGGTCTTCATCCTGGTTACCGTCGGTATCCACCACAGTTAGGGTCGAGGTATATTGTCCGCGCTCTGAATATAAGTGAGTCAGCCGCCTCACGCCACTGGCCATGGTCCCATCGCCAAGACGCCAGGAGAAGCTAAGGGGCTCACCATTGGGGGCGTATGAGGACCTGCCGTCAAGAAAAACCTCATTCCCCCAGAATACGGAGTATTGACTCCTAGCAATCTTCGCTTGAGGCAAAAACTCTGGATAGTGCTCAGTGATGGAGGCGATATCTCCTTGACTCAAGCCTTCGCGTTGGCCAATTTGCACACCATCCTGGGTGGGAACAATGGTGGGTAGCGTCTTATCAACCGCATACGCGTATGGCCCATAGTGCATGATCGAATTGTAGTCATACTTTCCAATATCATCCGCTATATCGATGTGCTGGTTGAAGTTGGACCGGATAGCCGGATCAGGATCGATATTGCTCCACTTAATCTCGATAAACTCATCTCTATCTTCTCTTGAATGCTCATGCCAAAGCCCCAAGGTATGGCCAAATTCGTGGACCACGTTGCCAAAACTGCACCGCTCGAACAGGTTAACCGTTTGGCGGCCCGTTCTTCTGCCAACCGTAGCTCTACAAGCCTCTTCCTCGTTGACGATCTCAACAAAATCCGGATATTCATCGGCGTTCTGTGCAGTGCGCTCCACGAACCTGATCGGTGTATTCGCTTCCCAGTGGGCAATAGCCTCCTCAGTCGTACTCCTTATCGGGGCGGAAATCTCTTCACTGAACTGAAAGGGGATGACGTTATTGGGCCAACGATACCTCTGCCCTGTGATAATTATCGACTGAGGACCAATTTCCGAGGAAGGAGTGCCACTATGCAGCTCCTTCCACCTCTCAGCTTCCTCCACGGTCCCCAGAATAATGTCGCCTTCCAAAACAGCTAGACCATTAACTTTCTCATAAACAACCTTCTTGTTATAAAAACCGAACCCACTGATATAGGTTTCTCCAAGAGAATCGGGCAACTCTTCCTCTAAGGGTAACCGTTGGATCTCCGAGGTCGCAGTGCTCGCCCAGGCCAAAGAGAGCACAGCAACCACAACCGACAATACCTTTCCTTTGTATTCCATAAGAACTCCAACTCTTTAAATGTGCGCTTACTTATAACCGCCCTACTACTAATATCTTAAAGTCTACCTACCGGAGCGCCTTTTCACTCAGCCGCCCCGATTTCAGCCAGCTAAGAAGGAATAACAACCGAGCCAACTTTGATGTGTGCACCCTGGCACCCATAATAAGTGAACTTTACTTTTCGGCCAGCCATGTGCGCCGAAAGAATCGCAGAGTACCTCGCTTTAAAGCCGTTATCATCAGAACTGAGAATAAACACGTCTTTCTCGCAGTGAACACCGCCCCCAGAGGAAAAAGCTTCATAACTGGATAAATCTACCAACGCATCACCGCTACTGGTTATTTTGATAGAGTTAATCTTAGAGTTAGAGGTCCAGTCCGCAGAAGCATGGAATGATACAACCAGCGAGAGGATAAAAATTGCAGTTTTCATAGCGCCTCCTTGTTTCGCGCAGCACACGTCAATCCGCCATTAATGGCGGGAAGAATATTCGATAACGTCCAGATCAGTTAATCCCAATCTCATTAATTATGGCCATATCGTTTATTGTACACCCGGTTGAAGCAGAGGTTCCGGGCTTAGAGCTGGGCGAATACCAAATATTAACGTTCTTTCCAGCCATCTTCGCCGCTAAAAGAATCGACAGAATATTCTTCCCTCGCTCAGTCGTTCCGTCGAACTTAAACGTTCTATTATGGTAATCGCAGGTATCGTCCGGCGGGTTATCAACTCCAAACTTAATGACGCCGGCGCCAAAAATCGAACGCGGTTCCCTGTTCCCAAGGTAGTTCGCGCTGGCGGTCGCGGATAGAGTGAACATTGCCACTAGCACCGCCACTTGCGCGCTTCGTAATTTCATTAGAAAACACCCCTCAACTGACTGTAACTTCTATTGAACAATGGGTTAAAATTGGCTGGAGGGACAATGACTCCTCCTTTGCCTGTGCTCCTTCAGTGAAGGATCAAAATTATAACTACTGACTCACAAACGGCTGAGACATTAAAAATCCTGATAAATGTATCGAACTGGGATACGCCCTTCGTCCAAACACTCCTCAACGCTCACCGCGATCCCTTTTCCCGACACAGAGGCGGAAAGCAGAAGAGCGTACCAGGCCTTGGATAACTCTGAAGCCTCTCCAGAGGCGTCTGTAAGGTTAAAATAGTAATATTGCGAGCCGCTAATGCAGTCATCATTTTTAAGCCTAAAGTGAATGGCGTTGCTAGCCGGGTAGATTCTTGCCACCTCCCCTCTCACGGTCTTTTTAGCGTCGGCGGTATGAGCCAACAATGCCACAAGAAGAAAGGTGGAGAGCTTGCCGGCCAAACCCATAAATGATTTTGGCGCCACAGGCGCATTGGGTAACTTGTTCATTTTTCACTGTCTCTAAGGTTGAGGAGCCGCCGCAGCTCGGCCCTGGCACTCGACCGGAGCTTGCGCGCTCGAATAAGCTTTACACGGACAATACGGCCCGGCACTCCCGGTGAAAGCACAGAGAAGATCGCGCAGGACAAACTATGAAAGGCGTTTAGGAAAGGTGGCTTCCTTAGTTACATCCAAATAACGATTTTCCATTACAGCACTGTAGTCCTGTACCGGGCTGGATAAATTGTACCCAAAGAATAAGCCGCTTGCATACCATTGAATGCGTTATTTTAATATATGGGCACAGCGCACCTTATCGGTTTTCCCTATGGGCCACACCGTAGCACTCTACCTCTTTTGGTCACACGGAAGGCTCGGGAATTGTCATACTATTAAGTCGACCCGAAAAAGCGGCGCTGGCAGCTTGCCCCCTGCCCCACTTCCGATTATCATACTCACCGCCGCAATGGCGTTTCAACCAGAATAAAGACCAGAAAAAGGTTCAAGGAACCCGACACCATGAAACAGGGCCGTTTACCGAAATCGATCCCACTGCTCACCCTGCGGCAGAATTTACCCAACACTCGCACGCCAGCCTACCGCACAGCATCGACCCACCTCGGTTTTTGCTCACCGATGGCTATGCCCGCTGGCCAGCCTCACGGGTGCGTTTGGCCGTTGCTGCATGACATTCCGGGCGAGCTGAACACACACGCTTCTTTATAGCGACTGATTAACTACCGCCAGAACTGGCGAATACGGAGGATTTATGCCCTTGGGGAAAGGTGTTGCTTTACTGTGCATTGCATGGATGGTGCTGGCCGGCCAGTATGCGTGGGCTTCGGATTACAGCGGGCACGGCGCTTCGGTAAAACTCCACCGGGTGAGCTCGAGTGTCGATGTAATGACGCTGGCCCCACCCAACGCCTCCGGCCTATCTATCAACCGCTTTGACCGCTTCGAGACGGACGACAGGCCACTGAGCGTGCTCAACCCCATGGGCGATAATGTGGGGCCGGTGCCGGCTACCATTGTGATCATCGCCGACTCCGTGGTGCTGAACAACACTGTTGAGGTGGGCGAGGCCGCCGCCGATATTGTTTTCGTGGTTCCCCGGGCCTCTGGCTCGATTCGTTGTAACGGGTGTGAATTAAAGAACTTTCACCGCATCACCTTTGTTGTAAATGACGGGAGTTACAACCCTTCTGCCGGATCCGCTCAGTTGGGCGCGTTTCGTGCTTCGGCGAACGGGCTGGTGGCACTTAACGGGCTGAGGGCACCGGGGGCCATTACGCTGGACGTATTGGCGGGCAGAATCAATACCTCG
This sequence comes from Marinimicrobium locisalis, assembly GCF_039822625.1. Classification (NCBI taxonomy): domain Bacteria; kingdom Pseudomonadati; phylum Pseudomonadota; class Gammaproteobacteria; order Cellvibrionales; family Cellvibrionaceae; genus Marinimicrobium; species Marinimicrobium locisalis. The sequence continues at coordinate 45,482 of NZ_JBDLLG010000013.1, read as the reverse complement.
GGCACGCTCGACCTGCACCAAAAAGCCGTGAAGAATAGCAGCGGGAGCTATGATGCGGCGGAGACGGGCAATTACACCATAGGTACCGCCGCGGCGCGGTTTATGACGGGGAAACACCGGTGGGATTATGACACGCAGAAGATTCTGGATTACGACACCACCGCCTCTGTAAGCACGCTGCGCGGGACGGTGAAGGCCGTGAGTGTAAAGTGGTCCCTGGCGGCCCCGGCAAGCTTCGCGGTAGCGGCGGATACCCGCACTTCCCTACTCTCTTCGGTGCGCTATAGAAATCAACAGGTTATCTCTAACGAGCGGATTGCTATCACCCATTACGCGGGCGGCACCCTGTCCGTTAGGGCTAATCAGACTACCCAAGGCCAGTTAGGCATCAAATCCGTGGGCGGGCTGACGCTTGCCTCGGGAAGGCACTTCCAGGGCCAGCTTTTTGAGGCGATCGCGGGTGGCCGCCTTACTCAGCGAAGCAAGGTGAGCGCGGTTACGGCCGAGTTTTCCGGCGCCCGGTTCATCAATGAAGGGAACATCCTCGGTTCGGGTTCGGTGAAAGTGTGGGGCGAACACTTGCTGGCCAACCGTTATGGAGGCCGCATTCTCGCTGATGTCATACAGCTGGAAACCGATACGGAGCGCGCCAACAGCTATATTATTAACGGCTCCCGCACGCCTTACTACTCCGAGCACACAAAACCGCTGCCCATCAACGGCGATTTCTATGATGAGCTGGATGAGAAGAAGTTGGGTGTGTACTACACCGCGGGCGTGCACAAAGAGGCGAACCTAGCCGCCAAGCCGGTTCCGGCCAGCCGCACCGCCCATATTCGCGGGCGGAACATTAAAATCAAAACCAACGCTTTTGAGAACATTAACCCCTACTATGAGATTCTGGAAGAAGAGGGGCCGCTCACTCTGCAGCGAGCCCTCCTCAACCAAGTGTCCACGGTGGCGGAGCACTCTCTTCACATCAATGCCGGGCGTTATATCGTCAATTCATCGGCGCATTTAGGGGCCGAGGGCTCGGACGCTTCTGTCAATTTCTCCACCGGGGTGCTTCTTAACGAGCGGTACCGTGTGCTGTCGATCCTGGACTTGCAACACGACAGCTACGTAGAGATACACAACGGCGGAGATGAGAAGGAACAAGTCAACTCCGAAATTATGAAATCCCGCGCGGCGACCTACGCCCCGCCTGGCGTGTTGTTCTCCATGAATGACTTCGCCGCGCATACGGACGAGTTTTTTCTCAACAGCATGGCTTACGTGGAAATATTTGGGAATGCCTCTTTCAGGACCGACTCCTTCGGAAGGGGTAACTGGGGGTTCATTGATGCCGGCATGGCCCACATGGGGGCGGTAAAGTCCCTCTCCCAGGTGAAATACTACGGCTACCATTGCATTCGCTCCGTGGCCGAGCGCCCGGAGTCCATGACCGAGCAGAGGGCGAAAGAGCTTTACTGCAAGAGTAGTGATACCAAAGAGATGGTAACCGACCCCCAGCAGATGGATTCGCTGTTCTACATCAATGGTAACTCGAGGGTTTACCACACCGATGACGATATGGATAGCAAGGAGCTGTCCGAGGCGTACAGCCTCTTTACAGATTACAGCCCCTTTGAAGGCTACGTGGACGATGTGGTCGACGAGCTGATGCAAGACTACGAGAAATATACGACCAACTTTTACACGGACAAAGGCTTCACCGGCGGCTCCGAGACTCGGCGGGCCGGGGTGTCAAACGAGGTGGACTTGGAGCGGGGAACCATTGATATCTCCTACTGGGAGCGAATTGAATACGATATGTCTGGCAGCGTGCCCGATAACACGACCCGAAACAGTGGGACGGACTCGTTCTCGATTTTCGAAGAGATCAAGGCGCTGTACGAACGGCTGAAAGAGGCTTTTATGAGCTTTGTTGACGAAGTGAAGTGGTGGGACTAATGGAGACTAACGGAATGAAAACTGACTCTACATTATTGCAGCAGGTTCGAGTTTCCACCGGGTTCAAGCGCCTGTGCGCCTACTTTCTGTGCTTTGTGCTTCTGCTTCAAGGAAGCGTGGCCGCTCAGGCGTCCGTGCTTTCAAACCGGACCATTGAGCGCGACATAGCCAGCAGCCCCCTATTCGTACCCGCCGCGTCCTATGACGACGGTAAATACGGCACGCACGAGTTTATGGAGCAGTCCGCCCCCGGCGGGGCCACGGACCTGGAGAGCTTCTATAGCACACTGGAAGAACAGCCATACCGCCACCACCTGGGCGAACCCCGCTACGTACCCATTAACACCGGCGGCATTACCACTATTATTCCCACCTACGAGAAGCCCCGGTACATCGGCTCCCCGCTGGTGCAGTCCCGTTATATCAGGCATCAGATCCAGCATTTGCTGGGGCGCAACCTGATCGATGCGGACTCCAACCAATACGCCACTGAAACCAAGCAGCTCAATACGCTTTACCAGAACGCCCTTGCGTACCTGGAGAGTGAAGGCGGTGACCGCCTTTATGGTGAGGCGCTGGGGCTCGACCAGACAAACAGTGGCCTCAGTCAGCCCGCCCTCGTGTGGCCGGAGTTCCGGGAGATTAACGGAGAGACCGTTGTCGTTCCCGTGGTATACCTCAATAACGGCACCTATCAAGCCCGCAAAGTCACGGACCATGATACGACGTTCAATGGCGTCGCCAACTTCCCCAACGTGACCATCGACGGCGTCACCCTCAAGGGCGGCCGCGAGACTTTCTTAAGAGTGGCGGGCGACCTGAAGAATAACCAGGGTGTATTGCATGGAGATGGCTACCTTAATGTTCTGGTCGACGGCGACCTGGAGAACCTTTCGGGTAAGGTTATGGCCGAGGGCGACTTGTTCATTGGCGCGCACAATATTATTAACCGTACGATCGTTCACCGGTACGATTTCGGTGGCTCTCAGGGGGGCAAGTTTGGTGAAATCGCCTCTGTTCAGTCGGGGACGGGCAATGTAAAGCTTCAAGCGTCCAACGATATTCTTATTGAAGGCGGCATTGTGGAGGCCCCGTCCGGCGGCATTACCTTTGAGGCCGACGGCAGTATCTATATCGGCTCGGTTCAGTACGGCACCTCCTCCAGCCATGACGGCGGCTGGTACAACTCCAGCCGGAGCCAGACGCACTTCCTTACCTCCCGGTTGTCGGCCCAGGAAACCATTAGCCTGATGGCAAACGAGAACATCGTTATCGATGCCGCCGAGCTGAGCAGTGACGAGGGCCATATTACCCTGCTGGCGTCGCTCGGCATCACCATTGAAGACGACCTTCAGGAGAGCCGATACCAATCTCACTCCAAGTGGAACGACACCACGACTGATATTTCCTCCTATAAAACGGTGGCCATCCGCTCCGTTCTGGACGCTGGCAAAGGCGTGCGCATTCATTCCCTTTTTGGGGATATTACGCTAAAAGCGACCGATATTCGCTCCCAAGACGGGACCGTGGTCAACGCGGACAACGGCAAAGTGAATATGCTGATGACCGTGGAGAACGACCACTTCAGCTATCAGTCCGTCAGGGAGTCTCTCCTGACCGTTCGCTCCACCAGCCGTGGCCACAATATTGAAAACGGGGTGATGAACAGCATTGTCGGCGGCTTTGAAGCCAACGCGCTGTATGGCGTTTCGGTGGAATATGAGGGCGACCCGGACCTGAGCCTGGATGAGCAGCTGGACCACATTGCTGACTTTGAGGGGATGGACTGGATTGACACCGTTCGGGCGAACACAACCCCCGAGGACTGGCAAGCCATTATTACCGCTCATGAGCAGTGGGATGAAAGCTCCACCACGCTTTCCCCCGCCGCCATGGCCATTATATCGATTGCGGTGGCCGTTGCCACGCAAGGGGCGGGAAGCGGCCTGGCGGACATGATTGTTGGAAAGTCCGCAGAAGGGGTATTCAGCTCGGCTCTGCATGCCTCTATTCAAGCAGGCACCACGTCCATGATTTCCCAGGCGTCCGTGGCCGTGGCCAATGGCGCCGTCAATGGTGATGTGGGCGGCGCGCTTGAAGAGCTGGCCTCCAGTGACACCTTGAGAAATCTCGCCACCGCCATGGTGACAGCGGGCGCCATGGATTACCTGGACGCTCAGTTCTTCACCAACGAGGTCAGCCAATCCGAGCTAGATGCCGTGGCGGCGAAGATGGATATTGCCCAAGGCTCGCCCGAGTACTTCGCGCTGAAGGACACTATGGCGGAGCTATCCTTCGGTCAGCAGGCAGTACAGGCGCTCACCGAAGCAACCGTATCATCCGGCGTGGATACGGTGATGAATGGCGGAAGCCTGAGCGATTTCGGCGCCAACCTGGGCCCTGCCGTTGTCCAAAACTCCATCAACTTGCTCGGTAAGGAGCTTGCCAACAAAATTGGCGATGCCAGCAAGATCCAGGACAAAGAACTGCGCATAAACACCGCCACCAAGTACATCGCCCACGCCGCCCTGGGCTGCGTTATGGGCGCGGCGACATCGGCAAATGATTCCGGCAACTCAGACGAGGTTGAGCAAGGCTGCGCGTCCGGCGCCGGCGGCGCTGTGGTGGGCGAATTTGTCGCCGAGCAGATTCGGCAGGACTTTTTCAATTTAGCCGAAGATGGAGCCAGAACGGGAGAGCTTACACCTCTAGAGGCGGAAGAGCTTTACAATAAGTATAAAGAACAAGGCGTCAACATGGCCCGCCTGTCGGCCGCCCTCTCCGCATTTGCTTTTGGCGGCGATGTAAACATAGCCGACAGCACCGCAAAGAATGCCGCGGAGCACAATGCCTTTTGGTTTTTGGTGATTCCGGCTTTCATCGCGCTGGACAAAGCTTGGACTGCGTACCAGTATGTTTCATGGACGATAGACCTCGGCGAAGCTATCAAGGCGGGCGATGAAGACCGCGTCAACGAACTTCTCGAAGAAAAGAGCAAGGACTTTGCGGTAGAGATCGCGGTTGGCGTCATGCCTGGGGGAAGAATCCTCAAGAGCGCCGCTGAGCAGCTAAAAAAGCGGCTTCCCAAAAACTCCAAAGTGCTCGACGACCTAAATGAGTACGCGGAACGCCTAGAGGACGGTAATACGCAAGATATCGTACCTGGGCGACGTTCCGGGGAGATCCCGGAGCCAAAGTTTGAGCATCATGCTGGCGGCACAAAAAGTTCATTCGATGTTGCCAAGGAAGGGGGGAAGCATGCTGGCTTCCTTAAAAATAATTTGGCTCGATCGAGTGAAGAACTAACTAAAGGTATTTCAAAACTTGAAAGACAGATCGCTTTACACCAAGACAAAATTGCTAACCCTTCAAAGTATATTGATGGGTGGGGAGAATTAGATCCTCGTCAGCAACAAGCGTTGATCAACAAGAAGTGGCCATCTGATATACTACGACAGAGAGAGCAAAGAGACATTCTCAAAGGCATACTGAACGATAGGAGTTAACGCTATGACGGATCAACTATATAGAAGCTATATCTATGACTTAGGAACTTTGTTAAAACAGAAAGCTAAAGATGCAAAATTAGGAAAGGAAGCAGCTTTCGATACGAATGACGCTGATTACAAGCTTGGCTACCTTATGGCATTTCATGAGGTGATTTCGCTGATGCAGCAGCAGGCTGATTCGTTTGGAATAGAAAGAAAAGTAATTGGTTTGGAAGATATTGAGCCAGAAATCGACTTACTCTAGCGTGCTCAGAGGGGGGCGCTCGGCGCATGTCATACCGCAGCGCTAACTCCATGAGTGTAGAGAAAGCAGTTGAAGTCTAAGGTTAGCAGCTACCAAGAACTAAGGTTGACGTCTTTCACTTACAAGGGCTGAATGTTGGATTTCACGTCATCCCGGAAAAGCGTATTGGTCGCTCCAGAGAAAGAAGATAGAGGAAGTGCAATATGAGAAGTTGCCCAAACTGCAACACCCCTCTTAAGTTCAAAGATGTCCTTAAGGCCACCAACCCTGTAATTATGAAATGCAGCAGCTGCGGCGAGCCAATAAAAGCCGGCTACACGCCCTTAGTCGTAGGCATAATCCTGTTTGCGGTGCTGTACATCGCCTTTCGCACCACCCCTTTGGCGGAAGGCCCCAATGGCCTCCTGGCGAAGATTGGGTTCTTGGTGGTGCTTGCGGGGGTTTTTGAGTTTGGTTACTACCTTTTGCTGTCGAAGGGGGTTATCAAGTCTAACCTGGTAAAGTCTTAAACCCACGCTATCCGGGCGCTTCAGCGCCCGGGACTGCTCCCGAAATGGTACAAGTTGAGATGATGCTCAGTGAAAGCCCATCAACTGATGGCTTCCGGCTTTGACCAACTCTCCACTCCGACAAGAAAGATAATAGGGCCGGCGATCTTGCTTTCGATTGCCTGTTTTCCAAACAACCCAACGTATCAGAGGCGGTGGCTACCCTGATCTATAGGGAAGAGCCCAGTCAAACTGACTGTCCTTTGACCAAAGTCTGATCCAGAACCCTGCGAACCATGGTGTTCACTCTTTGCTGCAGGTCCAGAAGCACTTGTCTTAAAAAAGCTCGCGTGATATCTGCGCCCTCTACAATATCTGGGCGCCCAAGCAATACCAGTATCTTCCGGACCAAGTAGAGCACCCACCGAGAAACTGTTTCAGTCAAGCTCACACCTTTTTCCAGCATGACAGCAATGCTATCTAAAATCGTGAGTTGAGTTGAGCCGGCCATCGACAGAATGCGGGCTGCACCCGTCATGCAGCGCTCAAGCACATAAACCATTGCTCTGCCCAGCCATTCCAAGCTATCGACAGTTAAACCAATGAATGTTTTGTCCAATAGCCAACGCTCCACGGCGATATCCGACCCAACCCCATTGTGGGGCGCTTTGAGCGCCTGCCAACTTTTATCACCGATACTGTCGGCATAAAGCCCAATATTATGGTCAGCCTTGGTGGGCAAGGTTCCAATCTTCGGTAACCGATACGTTTGCGCTTGAAGGGGCGCATGAATAAAAGGCCAGATCGGAATATAAGGCACAACATCCGAACTTCGGTGCACCCGATAGAAATTTGACGGCCCCAAGGTTCGGGTATGCACACTCGCAAATCCATGTAGCCCTATTCTGGGCGAACCGAAGGTGTAGAGACACGGCTTAACATGGTAGGCCAGCTCCATCCACTCAGCACACAAGCTGGCTACGGCGCCGCCCAGACTGTGACCTATGCAATGGATTTGAGAGCCGGAAACGTGGTGCATGAGGGCCACAAGCTGGGGACGGAGAGATTTGAAGGTTTCACTAAAACCAGCGTGAATTGGTTGGTTATTACTTGAGCGTGACAAGGAGGCGTTCAAATTTGTTAGCCAGTCCGCCAGGTAGTCAGTTCCTCTAAAAACGATAAAAGCGTGGCCCTCAAACTGCTTACGACCTATTAGGCAAAGACCGAACGCCGTTCGGCATTTCAGGAAGCCAGGGCCGCCGGTCTTTCCAGCAAGCGAGCTATTTCCTACAACTTCAAAAATGTTTCTGTATCTCAGCCTGACTGCGTTTACCGCGTCTTCAACCGACGGGGTGCCGGATAGGAGGTATACCGCTTCCGCGAGATCTACGGCTTGGTTTGGCTTAATGGGGTTGCTCGTCATGAATAAACTCCCTTTCGATTATTTATATGTACGCTAGACATTACGGTGGTTTAGCTTTCCCAAATGTGGCTCTTCGACTCGTCGGGCTCCACATTCCATTCACATCGGCTGAAAACGATGCCGCCGCTGACCTCGATATAGCTTTCCTCGGCGCGGAGGTCACACGCCACGATCAACGCATCCCCTTTAGATTCGGCATTTGGCTTTGGGTCTCGTTTCACCCCTCCCCAAACCCTGATCACCTCTCCGTCATAGTGAGCATCTATCTGTTGGGAGGCCACAAACTCCATCGGTAAAAATTTCGCGACCGTCCGTTCATTCATTACCGGGAAATGAAAGCGGCCATGATCATCGGTTACCGTCTCATCACGTTGTTCGGACTGCCACTTGGCTGTGCGCACCAGGCGAACATTCGGAACGGGTTTTCCATTGACCGTCAGCACGCCGGACATTTCTGAAAACAGACAGACTTTTCCCATATCGGACAGGCTCATTGCAAAGACTCCCCCACTTGAGAGCGCCAAAAGAATTAGGATGAGGGGCTTCAACATACCGGCGACAAACCAAGAAAAGACGCTTCGGCGAGTCGAATAAAAGAAGGGTTGTGCTTCATATCGCTCCTTGCTCCGTGAGAGTTCTAAACTCCAGGCGTTAAAAGCTAGCAGGGGTAGCGAGAGTTTGCAACGCTTGGGAGGCAATTTTGTGATATGGGTCGGCTTCCCAGCCACCAGTTCGTGAGCGCCTTTACCCACCATACCTTCGGTGACAATGCCAATCTGGCCTCTGTCGAGCGACATGACACTGGATCGCTCCGTGAAATCACGCGCTCGCCCACGACTGGCGCCACCTAGGACCCTAGGTTACAGTAGTAAGTGTAACTTGCGGAGGGCACCCTATTATGGAAGCGACAACCATCGACCTGCGACTGCATACCAAGTCCCTTATGGCCGCCGTATCGCGGGGGGAGGAGGTTATTATTTCCTACCGTGGGAAAAGACGGGCGAAGCTCGTGCCTTTAGATGACACCGCCTCTGAACGTGCCAGCGTAAACCCGCTTTTCGGTTTGTGGGCCAGCGATAAGGAGCAACCCAGTGTAGAGGAACAGGTCCGGCAACTGTGCCAGCCCAGGAGCTTCGGCGATGTTGATTGACCGATTTGGATATTGATGTCTTTCGGCCCTAAAGGTTGAATAAAAGATCCCCTGGCCACTGGCCACAGCTCTCAAACAAGTACCAATCTTTGGAAATGCCTCAATGAACACCGGTCGCACCCTAGCCTCCACCTGTCTTTTTGCATTCAGCCTGCTCAGTCTGAGCTGCAGCCTGATGAACCCTGACCTTACCCGGAACCTGGAGCCTCAGCTGTGGTATCACCCCGATTATGGGGAGACCTATGTGTCTGACCACGCGGCGTATGAGGCGGCGGAGAAGGAGTGTGAGGAAACGGTGTATCAGCCTATTGAGATTGACGGTGAGCTGATCACCGGGGCGAGCAATGTCCGCCAGGCGTTTCTGGGGTATTACCTGGAGACGAGCAAGCAGATTAAACATGACCTGAAAATGAACGCCTACGGGGAATGGGGCGCCACTTCCTCGGTGGCCCGTAAGTACGGTTTGACGAATACGGCTTCCCTGCCGGATACCAACCGTTTGAACAGGCGCGCTACTGAAATTTTTCAGCTCATGGACCACCCGGACGTTTACGATTCCATCAGCAACATGATGAGCGCCCATGGTGACTGCATGGAAGAGAAAGGCTGGGTACCGGTCAAAGACTAAGTTTGATGCTTACCGCGTCGGGAACCATTTTCCGGCTCCCGAGGAGCCCTGCGCCTGGCCTTCGGTTTCACTTAGCGCTTGAGCCCCAGCGCCTCCCGCAAAGCATCCACGTCAGGGGCGAAAACATCGCCTTGTGCCCTACCCTCGAAGTCGAGGAGCAGCAGCTCCAAACGTTCCCGCCCTTTGGCGGTGCGGGCGGCCTCTCGCGGTGTTTTTCCCTCTAGTGCCGGCAGGGGTGAGTCCAGCCACTGCTCCCAGTGGGCCCGGCTCATTTCGGCCATCGCCTGTTGGACTTCGGGTGATTCCATCAACTCTTGCGAGCCAGGTTCCTCTGGATGGGGGGGTTCGAGCGACCCCAATTCGTCGAGCGACCCTTCTTTTTCCTCCACAAGCCGGGCACGTTTTCGCCCCAGGCGCTGGCCTATTCGGCGTTTGATGGAGGTGGCCCTGGGGTAGGAGTTGACTTCAACTTCCAACCGGTTTCCGTCGATTGTAATGTGCCCCAGCACGGTCACGCCCAAGCCGGCGTGGTGGGCACTGTCTCGGCGTAGCCACCGAAAGAAGGCGTTGGTCAGCGTGCCCGCGGGGTCGTATTGTGCCTCAGCCAATACTTCCTCCTCAGAGCCGCCGTTCCGTGTGTTGAGGGTTTTTAGTGCCTCCACCGCCTCACCGGGGGTGCAGGACAGTTCGTAGCATAGGGTGATGAAGGTGAGCGGGTCGCCGTCGGTGTTGACCAGCTCCGGCGGCACAGGGTTGAAGACCGACTCGCGGAACTCGCCGTACAGCTCCCGCAAGTCGGGGTCGAGCAGGTGCAGGGTTTCAAGGTCCAGGGGGCCGTAGGCCGTTGTATAGCTGTCTCGCACGGCGAGCAGGTTGGTCGCCTCGCTCGGTGGGATGATGATGGGCGCGCAGCCGAGCATGACGGTGGCCCCATCCAGGGTCACTATGCGGCTGTAGAGGATATCCCCCGGGTTCAGGTCTTCCGTGGCCATGCGCTCGAGCACCGTCACCTCGCGGCCGAGCAGCAGGTCTTTCAGTTTGAGGGACTGGTTGGGTGCGATGTCAGTGACCACAAAAAAGCTGTAGGGCTGCGCACAGGCGGCCTTGATAAAGCGCTGGGTGTAGTCATCCAGCCGGCGCCCGCCATGCTCCAGGTAGTGCTCGGCAATGGTTTCTGTTACCTCGGGGGCTTCCTCGGGCGGGAGGTCTTCGTTGTAAGGCTCCCAGTTGTACAGCACCCAGGGCAAGAAAATGGTTTCTACCTCTGGGGTGTCTTCGGACAAGGGCCAGTCGTACCCGACGGTAAACTCTTCCCAGGCGGCGATCATAAAGTTCTGGCCGTACACCTCTTTGGCGTGCGCGAGCATCGGTTCAACCAGCGTGCCCTCGGTTTTACGAAGGCGCTGGCGGCTCAGGTCGCTCACCGGTGGGGCCTGTTTGGGCAGGCAACACTTTTTGTATTTGCGCCCGCTGCCACAGGGGCAGGGGTCGTTGCGTCCGGTTTTGGCCAAAGCTTCATCTCCAGCAGCTGTTTATTTCAAAATCTGGTTGAACCGCCATTGGGCAAGGGCCCCAAAAGGCGTGCAATGGTAGCATTTTAAAGCCGTCCGTGTGGCCAAAGCAGAGGCGTCTTCCCACAGCTGGCCAACGGTACGCATTACATCATTGACAATATCACGCCCCTGAAATACTGTTTACTTATACAGCTTCTCAGGAGGTACTATGCCTAACAATAAGGAGTCCGCCCCGTTCGATGCCGGCTATAAGCTACTGTTTAGCAACCCCAAAATTGTTCAGGATTTGCTTGAGGGGTTCGTTAAGCCGGAATGGATCGATATGCGCCAACTACGGGAGCTGATGACCCAACCCGGTTACCGGCCTATGCAGCGCTCGGTAGCTATTTGGCTAAACCGCCTGTTGAGAGTAAGAGTTAAAGACGAAGCAATACCAGAGCTTCACAACTTAAATGAGGTAGACGCCATGTTGTCTGAAAAGCTGGCTGACTGGACGGAACAGTGGAAACAGGAGGGGTTAGAAGCAGGGTTGGAAGCAGGGTTGGAGCAAGGGTTAGCGAAAGGTCTGGAGCGGGGGGAGGCAAAGAGAAGCGGCCTTTTTGCTGAAGCTTTTAGAAAAACGCTTTGGCCCCCTGGATAATGCCTACCACCAGCGCATTGAGGCTGCCACTGTGGAGCAATTAGAGGCGTGGGGGGAGCGAATTTTGGACGCCCAAACCGCCGAAGAGGTGTTCTGTAAGTAACCAGGGCCCGGGACGCCAAAACTTCAGGGAAGATCAAGTGTGTTACTCGTTTCCCGGCAATAGCACCTCAAAGCGGTACTGTCGATCACTCCCCAAGCGCTCGAAGCGCTGCTTTAACGTTTCCCTCGCAGCAATGTCCCCGTGGACGAGCCGGATGGTTTTGGGCCATTGGCGCATGCGCTTTACGAAGTTGAGCAGGTCTTTCTGGTCCGCGTGGGCGGAGTAGCCGCCGATGGTGGTGACGCCGGCGTTGATGGTGTAGCGTTCGCCGTCGAGCTCGACCCAGCCGTGTTCGGGGCCGTATTGCTGGATGGAGCGCCCGGGGGTGCCAGCGGCCTGGTAGCCGACGAATAGAACGTGGTGGCGAGCGTCTTCGAGCATGGCTTTGAGGTAGTTGACCACCCTGCCCCCGGCCGCCATGCCGCTGGCGGCAAGAACAATGGCCGGGCGGCCGGTTTTGGCCAGGTAGCTGACAGTTTGCAGGTGCTCCTCATGGCTGTTCACGGTATAGAGGTTCTCAAAGTCCAAAGGGTGACGGCCGGCTTTGAGGCGCTTTTGGGCTTCGGCGTCCCAGAAGGGTTTGAGCTCGCGGTAAACCCGGGTGAATTTGGCGGCGAGCGGCGAGTCCACGATAATTTCCATCGCCTGCCAGTGCTCGCCGCCGCGATGGATCAAGTCTTCCAGTTCGTAGAGCAACTCCTGGGTGCGGCCGATGCTGAAGGCGGGAATGATGACGGTGCCTTGGTTTTCCAGGGCGTGCTCCACGGCAGCCTTGAGTTTTAGGCGTCGGCCTTTGCGGCTCTCGTGGGTGCGGTTACCGTAGGTGCTTTCGATAATAAGGGTGTCCGCTTTGTAAGGGGACTTGGGAGCCGGCAGTAGCGGCGCGTAAGGCGCCCCCAAGTCGCCGGAGAAGACGGTGCGATGGGTTTGCCCGTCCGGTTCGCACTGGTCGACTTCCACGTAGGCGGAGCCGAGGATGTGGCCGGCCCGTTGGAGCCGAATTTGGACGCGGCGGCCCTCTTCGTCCAGCACGGTTTGCCATGCTTTGTAGGGAAGCGGCACGAGCTGTTGGCCGACTTTATCGAGAAATTGTTCAATCAGGCGTTGGTCCCGAGTGAAACCGATTTTGAGGGCGTCTTCGATGACCAGCGGCAGGAGTTTGGCGGAGGGCTCGGAGCAATAGATTGGCCCGGCAAAGCCCGCGGCCAACAGGTACGGCAAGCGGCCTATGTGGTCAATATGAACGTGGGTGATTACCAGGGCGAACAAGCTATCGATATCGAAGCGAATTTGGTGTTGCTCGAGGCTGTCCACAGCCTCGGCATCCTGGCCCTGGAACAGGCCGCAATCCACCAACATGGCCTGTTCCGGCCCGGCGATATAACGGTGGCAGCTGCCGGTTACGCCGTCGGCGCCGCCGTGGTGGAGGAATTGGGGGTAGTGTTCGAGCATGCTGGTTTTTCCCTTCTCCATAAGACCCTTGCCCACAAGAACAGGGGCCAGCCTTTCGGCTGGCCCCTGGTGGTGACGGTCTTGGCCTGACGTGGCGGACCGCGCGTTGCTCGTCCTGAGCTTGTGGTACTGCGGGAGGGTCAGTCCACTTCCTTTTTAATTACCTGGCCTCTTTCCCTGCTCGGAGCCTTCCTTACTGTGGCCTCCTGCCAACGCTCTTCCTGGTGGCGTCCTGCCTTGAGTTCCGTGTGCCTGTCCTGGCAAGGGGTGTTTCCTTTCCCGTCCCTGTGATTCACATTCTCTCGCTGTAGGCGTCGTCTGAATAGACGATATACGCACTCCGGTTTGTAGGAGATTGACTATAGGTGCGGAAAAATGTGATGGATGCCACAACTTAGGGACACTCATCCCCTCGAGTGCGCTTCTTTACCTCCAGCGAAAGCCTTTCAGCAACGTTGACCATTGACTCGACCCAGAGCCTGGCCGTGTCCAGCGCGTCGGCAAGAACAGCAGGGTCTTCAATGTACTCATGGATCATCTGATTTCTAATCTTCCGGTGAGCCACCCACTCGTCAGCCGAGTCGAGCCAACCGAAACGCTCAGCCTTATCGAGGTTATCATCAGACTCTCTGCCCAGTCTGTCGTGCTATTTGGTGTATCGGTTTGGATTGCAGCTCAGGCGATTGGATGACAACATCAACATGCCGGCCATCAAGCCGCCTCTCCAGCTGTGAAGCACAACGAGCGGCACTCAGCGCAGGCCGAGGGACGGCTTCTTGGGGGATTATCAACAAGTCGATATCGCCCCCTCTACGTGAATCATCCAGCCTCGACCCGAATAGGTAGACCTCGACCCCAGGGCCAAAGACCTTCTCTGATGTCTGCCTTATAACGGTGCGTTGGTGTGGGGTCAGCCTCATAGTGCGCTCTCGTATCTCCACATGCCTTTATAGGATGATACGAGCGCGAAGCGCCAAGCGCAACGCGCTATTCGATGCGAGGAGAGGGAAAAGCGAGCCCATAAAGAACGGGGGCCAGCCTCTCGGCTGGCCCCTGATAGCTCCGGTCTCGGCCTGGGTGGCCGACACGCGGCTCTTCCTGAGCCGGTGATACGATGAGTTGGATCCATCCACTGCGGCCGTCCTGGCCGACTCCCCCTACCCTGAGCTTTCCTCCTGTGGCCTCGTGCCAACGCTCTTCCTGGTGGCTTCCTGCCTTTGGGTTCCGTGTGCCTGCCTGGCAAGGGGTGTTTCCTTTCCCGTCCCTGTGATTCACATTCTCTCGCCTAGGACGTCGTCTGAATAGACGAAATTCTCACTTTGGCTTGTAGGAGATTGACTACAAGGGAGTCATTTTGTGACCTGTATCTCAAAACCGCCTCAGAATTATGTTGCCAATGCCTGGAGCCCTTTGTGGGCGAACGCCAGCAGAGGACGGTAGTGCTCGTTTCGAATTAAGGACTCTAGCACCTCAACATCGGTATCCAGGTAGTCGTGAACCAGAACGTTTCTAAGGCCGATCACTTTTCTCCAGGGAATGGAGTGATCAATTTCTCCCCGTTCCTGCAGCACCTCTATCGCTTTTCGGGGCTCTGGGGACACGCGGGAGGTGATTTTTTTAGCCCAATGCTTGGCAACACCGAGGCAACTCTCAATCAGCACTTGGAGTGTTCGCTCTGCGGCAGCCCGTTCAAGACGGCTCCAGGGTCGCTGCTGCAGGAGGGCTTTGAGCTCGTCAAGATCCTGTTCGCACTCCAACAGGTGCTCTTTCTGAGCGGTCACATAAGCGTCGTTGGCCAGCGTCATAAGGCTCCAAAGTGTTTGCGGTGATATTCATAGTCCAACTCCCAGCGGGATAGTATGCGGGACTCCAGCCCCAAACGGATTTGAGGGTGCTGATCCAGTAGTAGCTTACCGTCTGAAAGAATAGCTATACCCAAAGGGATTGGCGCGATAGCAATGTCCACCACACTCAGTTGGCCTTCGGCCAGGCCACAGGCTTCGCGCCAATCTTCCGCCAGCATTTCTGGGCGAAGCCGCCGCTCCAGTGGGTCCTCAAGCCAGTCGGTAAACCCGACGGCGAAGTCAAAGTCGCTTTGAGCGTGGTGGCTTTCCCGGGCGCGAGAGCCATAGAGCCAAAGGGCCGCAATGTCATTACGAGCGCGGGCCAAGCTTATCACTTCTTGGGTGGTCGCCATTGTGTCGCCGTTTTTTCCTAATGGTGGTGATAATGCTAGAGGGATAGTTTACGGGTTAAAGGAGGGGTTGGGGAGAGCGGCCTAACCCCCTCCAACATTATTCAGTGGTTTGCTGGTCCAGCTATTCGACGCGGGGGAGGGAAAAGCGAGCCCATAAAGAACAGGGGCCAGCCTCTCGGCTGGCCCCTGATAGCTCCGGTCTCGGCCTGGGGTGGCCGACACGCGGCTCTTCCTGAGCCGGTGATACGATGAGTTGGGTCCATCCACTGCGGCCGTCCTGGCGGCTCCCCTACCCTGAGCTTTCCTCCTGTGGCCTCGTGCCAACGCTCTTCCTGGTGGCTTCCTGCCTTTGGGTTCCGTGTGCCTGTCCTGGCAAGGGGTGTTTCCTTTCCCGTCCCTGTGATTCACATTCTCTCGCCTGGCCCGTCGCCTGAATAGACGAAATTCTCACTCCCGTTTGTAGGAGATTGACTACATGACCGCAACCGTGTGACGGAGATCACAAAACAGAGAACCGCTCTCTGAAGAGCACGCTTTTTGTTTGGTAACCCCCGGACCTCTTTGGTGAGGGGAGTGACGAGTGGCCGCTACAACGTTGACAGAGCCATGCTCTTGAAATACTGTTTATATATACAGTTATCAGGAGCCATTATGCCGAACAATAAGAATTCCGCCCCGTTCGATAGCGGCTACAAGTTGCTGTTCAGCAACCCCAGAATCGTTCAGGACCTACTCGAAGGGTTCGTGAAGCCGGAGTGGATTCGTGAGATTGACTTCCAAACCCTGGAGCCTTTCAAGGCCAGCTTTGCAACGGATGATTTGCGCGAGCGCCATGATGATAGTATCTGGCGGGTACAGATGGGGAACAGTTGGCTGTACCTGTATCTGCTGATTGAGTTTCAGACCTCCACCGACTATTTCATGGCCTGCCGAATTATGACTTATATGGGGCTGCTGTATCAGGACATTATCCGGCATGAACCGCCCGGACTATCGCTCCATGCAGCGCTCGGTGGCTATTTGGCTAAACCGGTTGTTGAGAGTAAGATTTAGAGACGAAGCGATACCGGAGCTTCACAACTTAAACGAGGTAGATGCCATGTTGTCTGAAAAACTGGCTGACTGGACGGAGCAATGGAAGCGGGAAGGGCTAGAGGCTGGCCGTAAAGAAGTCCTTGAGAAAGGTCTTGAGCAAGGCCTTGAAAAAGGTCTTGAGCAGGGTCGTGCTCAAGGTTTAGCACAAGGGCGCCAGCAAAAGGCCGCCGCCCTGCTTATTCGTTTTTTGGAGAAACGCTTTGGCCCACTTGACGAGGCAGTTCGCAAACGGGTGGGCAATGCCTCGGTGCAGGACATTGAAAATTGGAGCGACCAAGTCTTGGAGGCCGGGTCGGTAGAAGAGGTTTTCAAACACCTGTAAGCCAAGAAGCGTTATTATTGAGCAACCGGCCTGCTGAGCCATAAAGAACAGGGGCCAGCCTCTCGGCTGGCCCCTGATAGCTCCGGTCTCGGCCTGGGGTGGCCGACACGCGGCTCTTCCTGAGCCGGTGATACGATGAGTTGGGTCCATCCACTGCGGCCGTCCTGGCGGCTCCCCTACCCTGAGCTTTCCTCCTGTGGCCTCGTGCCAACGCTCTTCCTGGTGGCTTCCTGCCTTTGGGTTCCGTGTGCCTGTCCTGGCAAGGGGTGTTTCCTTTCCCGTCCCTGTGATTCACATTCTCTCGCCTGGCCCGTCGCCTGAATAGACGAAATTCTCACTCCCGTTTGTAGGAGATTGACTACATTGAACCCTTTTTGTGACCCACGTCACACAGAAGGGCTGTGAGAACCCGCTCACAAACCTAGACAACAAATGTTTTACATTCGCTTCTGGTCACGGTAGGATCACGGCATCTCAGGCAACGAAGGCAGCTGATGACTGGAAAGCGATTGACGGCAGAACGAATCAACGAGCTTCGCAAAGAAGCGGTTCGCCTGCGTCTGGAGAAAAAAACGCTTAAAGAAATCAGTGACATCACGGGTTTGACCCGCCCCACCATTTCCGATGCTTATAAGAAGTTTTTGGGCGGCGGCTGGGCCGCCGTGGAGAATCGGCCGAGAGGGGCGCCCAGGGGGACTAAGGTTGAGCGGAGCCGAGAAGGCAAGCGACCGAGCTCTGGGGGATCAAGTCAAACTGGGGTGGTAGGTGGCGGGACTTCGTCCCTTACCTACCCTACGCATTCCGCGCATTCCGCGAGCGCGCGAGAAGAGCGGCTTTGGTCGCTGGGGCGGGTTGAGGAGCGGCTGCGAAGCCAGGGCGTTTCGGTCAGCGGGCGGAGTGTGGCCCGGTACCTTGAGCGCTGGGGGCTGACGGTCTCTGATGCGCCGACCCGAGCTGAACTTACGGCACTACTGCAACACCAAGGCATTGACGCTGGCAGACGGACGCTGCTTTCGGGAAGCACTCGAACCTTTTCCGGAGAGCAGGAGGGCCGGACCTGGAGCGGATATCAGATCTATGCCCAGGACGGCCGCGGCCGGTTGTTTTGGGCCACTCAAAACGAGCCCTTCCGGGCGGACGATATCGCGGTTTTTCTCGAGCAGCTGGCTGCCCTTTTCCCCCGCAGCGTTCTGGTCTTCAAAAGTCCCACTCTTAACAACCATAAGGCGCTGGCTCCGTGGCTCAACGGCGAGCGCCCTGTGACACTGGTTACCACGCCACATTGGCAGAGTGGTGACTCTGACCCTTTACCTTTTACCTCCCACCGGGCTGCGAATGAGCCCGCTTCTACTTTCAAGAGGAATCCTATGGCACTCACACACCTTCAACGGCTGGAAGCCGAGAGCATTCAAATTATGCGTGAAGTGGTCGCGGAGACGGAGAATCCGGTGATGCTGTACTCCGTCGGCAAGGACAGCGCGGTAATGCTGCACTTGGCGATGAAGGCGTTCTCACCGTCCGTCCCACCCTTCCCTTTGCTGCATGTGGATACCACCTGGAAGTTCCAGGCGATGTATAAGTTCCGCAATGAAATGGCGGAGAAAACCGGCATGAAGCTGCTGGTGCACGTGAATGAAGAAGGCCGTGCTCAAGGCATTAACCCTTTTACCCACGGCTCGGCCATCCATACCGACATTATGAAAACGGAAGCCCTAAAGCAGGCGCTGGATAAGTACGGCTTTGATGCTGCCTTCGGTGGGGCCCGGCGGGATGAGGAGAAGTCTCGAGCGAAAGAGCGTATTTTCTCCTTCCGCACGGCCCAGCACCGCTGGGACCCAAAGAGCCAGCGCCCGGAAATCTGGAAGCTGTACAACGCGCGCAAGCACCCCAAAGAGTCCATCCGGGTGTTCCCGCTGTCCAACTGGACGGAGCTGGATATTTGGCAGTACATCCATTTGGAACAGATTCCCATTGTGCCTTTGTATTATTCGGCCGAACGGCCGGTGGTGGAGCGCGACGGCACCTTGATTATGGTGGACGACGATCGCATGCCCCTAAATGCGGGTGAGGTGCCGATGATGAAGAAGGTGCGCTTCCGAACGTTGGGCTGTTACCCGTTGACGGGCGCGGTGGAGTCCGAAGCCGATACCTTGCCGCAAATTATTCAAGAGATGTTGTTAACCAACACCTCGGAGCGCCAGGGGCGGGTGATTGACCATGATTCTTCGGCTTCTATGGAGAAGAAGAAGCAAGAGGGTTATTTTTAGTCACCATTTGTAATGGTGCGAGTGTTGCGATTTTTTTGGTAGGTGGCGGCTAACGCCTTACCTACCCTACACCACGTCACGCCCGTGTAGGGTAGTTCGGTTCGACGCATCGGAGCGAAGCGCCACCTACCGTGAATACCAGACAACGAAGAGACAGATTTATGAGCCATCAATCGGAATTGATCGCGGAAGACATTAACGAATACCTGGAGCAACATGAGCATAAGAGCCTGTTGCGCTTTATCACTTGTGGCAGCGTGGACGACGGCAAAAGTACGCTGATTGGGCGCCTGTTGTTCGAGTCCCACATGCTGTTTGAAGACCAGCTGGCCGCCGTGGAGGCGGACTCCCAAAAGTGGGGCACACAGGGCGAGGAGATGGACTTCGCTCTGCTGGTGGACGGTTTGGCCGCCGAGCGCGAACAAGGCATTACCATTGATGTGGCCTACCGGTATTTCTCCACCGACCGGCGCAAATTTATTGTGGCGGACACGCCCGGACACGAACAGTACACCCGCAATATGGTGACCGGGGCCTCCACCGCCGATGCGGCGATTTTGATGGTGGATGCCCGCAAGGGCATTCTGACCCAGACCAAGCGCCACAGTTATCTGGCAGCGCTGATCGGCATTCGCCATGTGGTGGTGGCCATCAACAAAATGGATTTGATGGACTACTCGGAAAAAACCTTTAACCGCATTGTGGAAGACTACCGCGAGTTTGCCCGGCAGATTGGGTTGGATAACGTGACGTTTATTCCACTCTCCGCCCTAAAGGGCGATAACATCATTACCCCCAGCGAGCGCATGCCCTGGTACCGCGGCACGACGTTGATGGGCTACCTGGAAACCGTCGAGGTGGATGATGAGCTGATGCAGGGCTCACCCTTCCGTATGCCCGTTCAGTGGGTTAACCGGCCCAACCTGGACTTTCGCGGTTTCTCCGGCCAGATCGCCAGCGGTGTGCTTCGCCCCGGCGACAAGGTTCGCGCCCTGCCCTCGGGACGGGAAAGTCATGTTGACCGTATCTATACCTATGACGGGGACTTGGACGAAGCCGTGGCCGGGCAATCCGTCACTCTGACGCTAACCGATGAGATCGATATTTCCCGTGGGGACCTGATTTCTCAGGCCAGCAAGCCGGCTTCGGTGGCGAATCAGTTTGAGGTCACCATCGTCTGGATGAATGACGAGCCCATGCTGCCGGGACGCACCTATTTGATGAAAAACGGCACCAAGACGGTGTCCGCCACGCTGACCGATATTAAGTATCAGGTGAACGTGAACACCCTCGAACATACCGCGGCCAAGAAGTTGGAGCTGAATGCGATTGGGGTTTGCACCATCAACCTGGACCAAAACATTGCGTTCGACCCCTACCAGGAAAACCACGATACCGGCAGCTTCATTCTGATCGACCGGCTCACGAACAACACCATGGGCGCGGGCATGATTCACTTCTCGCTGCGTCGCAGCCAGAACATCACCGTGCAGCATGTGGACGTGAACAAGCAGGCCCGCCAGGAGCTGAAAAACCAGAAACCGTGTGTACTCTGGCTGACGGGGCTCTCCGGCGCGGGTAAATCCACCATCGCCAACCTGGTGGAGAAAAAGCTGTACACCCGTGGCAACCACACTTACCTGCTCGATGGCGACAACGTGCGCCACGGCCTAAACAAGGACCTGGGCTTTACCGATGCGGACCGGGTGGAAAACATCCGCCGAATTGCCGAAGTGGCCAAGCTGATGGTGGATGCGGGGCTGATTGTAATTACCGCGTTTATTTCACCCTTCCGCTCCGAGCGCGATATGACCCGCAACCTTTTGGAGTCCAATGAGTTTGTGGAAGTGTATGTCGCTACGCCGTTGGAAGTAGCGGAGCAGCGGGATGCGAAGGGGTTGTACCAGAAAGCACGTAAGGGCGAATTGAAGAACTTTACCGGTATAGACTCCCCTTACGAGCCGCCGGAAAACCCGGAATGTGTATTGAATACCACCGAAATGTCGCCCGAGGAAGCGGCGGATAAGGTGATTGCCTTTATGGTGGATCGGGGGTATTTGATGTAAGGCGTAGTCTCGGGAGTGAGTGGCGGATGCGCCTTTGGCGCGTCCGCCCTGTGTCATACCGTGGACGTGTTGTTTTTGGTAGGTGGCGGGCTCGCGCCCTTACCTACCCTACGGGCTTGTTCTCCGCGTAGGGTAGGTAAGCGAAGCGCCACCTACCATTTAAAGGCCGACGTTACGCGGGGCGCCCTACGGAGTAATAGGTAAACCCTTTCTTCACCATCCGCTTGGGGTCGTACAGATTGCGGCCGTCGAATATCAGCGGTTGCGCCAGTTGCTCGGTGAGCAGGTCAAAGTCGGGAGCACGGAAGGCTTGCCATTCGGTAACGATGACCAACGCATCGGCCCCGCGCAAGGCGCTTTCCTTGGTGCCGCACAGGTTCAGGTCATCTCGACTGCCGTAAATACGCTGAGTCTCTTCCATGGCTTCCGGGTCGTAAGCTTGAACCTTGGCGCCGGCCGCCCAGAGCGCTTCCATCAGCACGCGGGCCGGAGCTTCACGCATGTCATCGGTATTTGGTTTGAACGCCAAGCCCCAAAGTGCGAAGGTTTTGCCCTTCAAATCGCCACTATAGTGTTTGTTGATCTTCTGGAACAGAGTGGTTTTCTGCTCGTGGTTGCGAGCCTCGACGGATTTGAGCACTTTGGCATCAAAGTCGATTTGATCGGCGGCGCGAATCAGCGCCTGCACATCTTTCGGGAAGCAGGAGCCCCCGTAGCCAACGCCGGGGTAAATAAACTGATAGCCGATGCGCGGGTCGCTACCGATGCCCTTGCGCACGGATTCGATGTCCGCCCCCAGAAGCTCGGCCAAGTTGGCGATTTCGTTGATAAAGCTGATTTTGGTGGCGAGCATACAGTTGGCCGCGTACTTGGTTAGCTCGGCGCTGCGCACGTCCATGATCATGACTTTGTCATGGTTGCGGTTAAACGGCGCATAGAGCTCGCGCATTACCTCTTCGGCGTAGTCGCTATCGGTGCCAATAATGATCCGGTCGGGCTTCATGCAGTCCGCCACGGCGGAGCCTTCTTTCAGGAATTCCGGGTTGGATACCACATCGAATTGCAGATCGGGGCGTTCGCGCTTTTCCAGGGTTTCAGCCACTTTGGCTTTCACTTTGTCCGCGGTGCCGACCGGCACGGTGGATTTATCAATAATGACTTGGCGCTTTTCCATGTGCGTGGCGATGGTCTCGGCCACGGCGAGCACGTACTTCAGGTCGGCGGAGCCGTCTTCATCGGGGGGCGTACCCACCGCGATAAATTGAATTTCCCCGTGCTTGACCGCTTCGGCGGCATCCGTGGTGAAGTGCAAACGCCCGGCGGCGTGGTTTTCAGTGACGATGGGCTCCAGGCCAGGCTCGTAGATGGGGATATCGCCATTTTTCAGCCGCTCAACTTTGGCGGCGTCTACATCCACACAAACCACTTCGTGGCCCACTTCTGACAGTATGGCCCCTTGCACCAGGCCAACATAGCCGGTTCCGAATACGGTTACTTTCATTGACTTGAGTCCTTTATAGCGTTCAGGAAATCGTTAAAACAGTGTAAGGTCTGAGCCAGAGAGTAGACCCAAACGGGTGTTATTGCCGGTAACGCCCTTCCAAGGCAATGTAAAGGTCATCCTTAAAGCTGGGGCTGGCGGCATCCAGGCTGTGGACCACCTCCACCAGGTGCTCGTTGTCTTCACGGCCATCATGCCAGTTTTTTTGGTAGCTGCCGTCTTTGTAGCCATTGTCCTGGCGAAAGAAGTTCAGGACGTTTTTGCCGACATAGCCGCGATAGAGCTCGTCAAAGCTCATGGAAATGCCGGCCATCATTCGGCCAAATTTCGCAATGTGAAACTGTTGGTCCGCCAGGGTCGCACCGGCAAAGGCTTCCAGGTCAAGACGGAAGTCGGGTTCATCCGTCGCCACCACCAGCTCCCGATCAATCTCTTCTGCCAGCGCCTCGTGGTCATCGCTGTTTTGCAGCCGGATGCTCAACCCAAAGTGCCAGATGTCGATCAGCTCCAGTGCCACCTGTTCGGTGTCCGGCGTCTGTTTCTTCCACCACTTCCAGCCGTAATGTTCCAGCAGCTCGGCGCACTCAATCCAAATGGCCCGGTAGAACTCGAACCCTTGAGCTCGCCATTCCGGGTGGACTTTGGTGTTCATTGCCTCTTGAAGTTCCAGCATGGTGAGGATTTGTTGCGTGCGGGGCATGAAGGGCTCCGGATGAGTCATGGTTAATATACTGGGTATTGTACGGGAAGTTGCGTGAGGTTAGGAATGTTTGGGCAGGTAGTAATAGGGTTAGCCGGGGCTTGGGGCCTTTGGGAAGAGGTTGTGGAAGTTTTCGGTGGTTTGTTCGGCCAGCTGTTCCAGAGAAATGCCTCGCAGGTTCGCCACAAACTCGGCCACTTCGCGTACGTATTGGGGTTCGTTGGACTTTCCGCGGTACGGCACGGGCGCCAAGTAAGGGGAGTCGGTTTCCACCAGGAGGCGGTCCAGGGGCATTTTTTTGGCCACTTCCCGCAAGGCTTCGGCGCTTTTAAAGGTAACGATGCCGGACAGGGAGATGTAATAGCCCATATCCATGGCCGCGCTGGCCATTTCCCAGCTCTCGGTGAAACAGTGCAGGACGCCGGCGGAGGCCGGGTCGCCGTGTTGGCGAATCAGGTTGAGGGTGTCTTCCCGTGCCTCACGGGTATGGACGATCACCGGCAGGCCCGCCCGGGCGCCGGCTTTAAGGTGAAGCGCAAAGCTCTCTTGCTGTAGCGCTTTGGTCTGCTCCGCGTAATGGTAGTCCAGCCCGGTCTCTCCCAGGCCAATCACCTCCGGAGCCACGCCCCATTCGACCAACTGCTCCACGGTGGCGGTGCCGGATTCCACATCGCAGGGGTGTATGCCCACCGAGGCGTGCACATCCGGGTGTTGGCGGGCGATGTCGACCACGGCTTCCCGGTTGTCCAGACTGACCCCGATGCACAGGAATTGTTTGATGCCCCGCTCGCGGGCGGCGTTCAGCGCGGCGTTGAGGTCGCCGTTGTAGGGGGTGAGGTCAATACGGTCCAGGTGGCAGTGGGAATCTGTCAGCATGAGTCAGTGTTCGGTTCAAGAATGCGTTCAAAAAAGAGGGCCGGTTTACGCTGCGCCAAACCGACCTACGGGTAACGGAGAAGGCGTTATTACGCTACATGGTATGAGTGGGGCGCTCGGACTCCAGAGAGCCGGCCAGGTAGGTTTCGATTTTGTTCACCGCGGTGTTGTCCTGGTCGCTGAACTGTACGCCGATACCCGCCGCGCGGTTACCCTGGGCGCCCTTGGGGGTTACCCAGACGACTTTGCCCGCCACGGGAATTTTTTCCGGCTCGTCCATCAGATTCAGGAGCATGAAGACCTCATCTCCCAGCTTGTAGCTTTTGCCGGTGGGGATGAACAATCCGCCATTCTGCACAAAGGGCATATAGGCGGCGTAAAGCACCGCTTTGTCTTTTATGGTCAGGGAAAGTATGCCGTTACGGGCGCCGCCGAGTGCGTGCATAGTTCACTCCAGTGTGGATTTCAAAGAAACAGTAATGGATCTGTCCGGCCGTGTCCAGCGGGCTTTTCCGGCGGGCCGCCCTGGCCCCCTTGGCGCTCAAAACGCCCTGCCCGGCCTCAGGCCGCTCTCATCGCCTGGCGGAGGACGACGCCCCAGTCCAACAACAACTCTTCCAATAATAGCTGCTTGTTGGGGTTGGCGCCGCTGAGCCACTGGCGTTTTACGGCCAGTAGCTTTTCCAGGTACCGGTGCAGCAGCGCCGGCGGTATGCGCGTCAGAGTCTGCTGAACGTGGGCCGGAAGCGCGTCCAGCGCTGCCACGCCCACCCCGGTCTGCCAGCGAGCCAAATCGTACAGCCAGCCGAGGAGCCATTCTATGGCTTCCCCCACGTCGCCCTTCTGCCAGTTGTCCGCCAGTTGCATGGCCGTGAGCTTCTGATCACAGAGTTTGAGAAAGTCCTGCTCCCGTTGGCGGCGCTGCTCCAGACGGTCCCCGTCGAGCAGGCCGAGAGCCGTCAAAGGCGCACCGCGCGCGCGATCCAGCAGTTCCCCTGCCTCTAAACCACTCCCCGAAACCAAGGGGGTAAGCCATTCCAGCACCCGGGAGGCCGCCGGTAACGGCAGTGGGCGAATCTGGCAGCGGCTTCGGATGGTGGGCAAGACGGCGCTGGGGCTATGGCTCACCAGAATCAGCAAGGTATTGTCCGCGGGCTCTTCCAACGTTTTAAGCAAGGCGTTGGCGGCGTTGACGTTCATGGCTTCCGCGGGTTCCAGCACCACGACCTTATAGCCACCCTGCTGAGCGGTGTTGCCCAGGGAGCGGGTCAGCTCCCGAATAGCGTCGATTTTGACGGCCTTGCCGGGTTCTTCGGGCTGGAGGACGGTCAAATCCGGATGAGTGTGTGCTTTTAGCAGGCCACAGCTGTGGCACTTGCCGCAGGCCGTGCCCTGCTGCGGCGCTTGGCACAACAGCCGCTGGGCCAGCGCCCCCGCCAAGTGAAACTTCCCCACCCCCGGCGGCCCGGACAACATCAGGGCATGGGGCAACTGGCCCTCATCAATGTGGCGATTGAGTCGCTGCCATTCGTCTTTTTGCCAGGGGTATGGAAGTGCCGGAAAGTGTTCGGTCATGTTATTTGCGCAGGCCATGGAAACAAGGCGCCTATTGTACGGATTTGCGCCGCAATGGATAGCGCGAACCGGGTTAGAATGGCGCTCTTTGCCTTGAGAGGGGATGGGGAATGCAGCCGTCGGTGGTTTACGAAGACAGCGATCTATTGGTAGTGGAAAAGCCCGCCGGGCTGCTGACCGTCCCCGGTCGGGGGCCGGATAAGCAGGATTGCCTGATTAACCGAATTCTGCCCGCCTACCCCAATGCTCGCATTGTCCACCGCCTGGACCAGCCGACGTCGGGCCTGGTGATTATTCCGCTGGGGTACGAGCCCCAGAAACACTTGGCTCGTCAGTTCGAGCAGCGCCAAGTCCATAAACGATACATCGCGGTGGTCTCCGGTCTCCCCGATCCTGCGGCGGGGCACGTGGATTTGCCCCTGATATGCGACTGGCCCAACCGCCCACGCCAAAAAGTAGACTACACTGAAGGTAAACCGGCGTTGACCCGCTTTCGGGTGCTTTCCCATGATGACGGCAACGCCCGGATGGCCCTTGAGCCGGTGACCGGGCGCTCCCATCAACTGCGGGTTCACATGATGGCCTTGGGCCACCCGATTTTAGGTGATACGCTTTACGGAACTATCGAATCAAAAAGGGCGTCAAAGCGCCTGCTACTGCACGCAACTTCCATTGTATTTACCCACCCAAGGACTGGCTCACAGGTTCACTGTGATTCAACGCCAACTTTTTAATTGTTGTTATTGCCAAACTGTCTACAATTCGACCAGTGAAGATTGTTTTGAAATAAGCAGGTATTTGGTTATTGCGCCTGCTTATATATTAAGAGACACTCTCAATCGCTGACACTGTCTAAATTGTTAGCCCTAGTTTCATCAAGATAGACCCACACAGGTTCCGCTATGAAAAAGACACTCCTCAGTCTGGCTTTGATCACCGCTTCCGGCACCGCTGTTGCCGCTGAATACTACAACGGGCGGCTGACCGGCATGGCGGGCGCGGGTTATGCCACCGGCGATTACGCCGACGGGGTGGTACTGAACCCCAGCCTGGGCGCCGCTCACGGAGAAAACGACAACTTCGCCCTGATACTGAATGGCGGCTTGATTGGGGATGACGAGGACGAGCTGCTTGACGGCCTGGAGGAGCTCTCTGATTATCTAGAGGAGCTGGAAAACCGCACTACCTCCGACCTGATTTCTGAAGTGGGCGGGTTTGACCCGAACAACCCGGACGATTTCGAGCAACAGGCCCGGGCCCTATTGGAAGAAGAGGCGGAAGAAGCCATTCGCCTGTTGCGCAACGTGGACGACAGAAACACCAATGTGGGTGCTTCAGCCAGCTTTGTGATGGCCTTCCCCAACGACACGCTGTCCCTCAGCGTGGTGGGCAAGTCTTACCTGGAAGCGGCGGTCGTGTCGCAGGTGGATGACGGCGACTACGAATACATTCGCAACGCCGTGGGGAAAGCGGACTTTGACGCGGCCCAGTTGGACTCCTACGGCAATGGTATAGGCGCATCGGTCTCGGAAGTTGGCCTGGCCATGGCCAAGAGCTTGAAAACCGGGGAGGACTCTCGCCTGCTATTGGGTGTCACGCCCAAATACATGCACATCGCCACATTTGTGTACCGCGCCGATGTGGACTCTTTTGACGAGGATGACTTCGACGGAAATGACTATACCGTTGAAGAGAAGGACGTAAACCTGGATTTGGGGGCGACCTATCAGTGCGGCGATATGCATTACGCGCTGACCGTAGCCAACGCCTTTAGCGGCGAGTACGAGACCATTGACCCGACTCGCACGCTCAAGCTTGAGCCGCGCACCACCACCGCTCTGGGGTACAAAGGCAGTTGGCTGACCACCGAAGCCTCGGTGGACCTGAACACCAGCCCGAATTTCGCCACCGGTGAAGACACCCAGTACGCGCGCGTGGGCGCCGAGCTGAACGCGGCGAACTGGGCGCAACTGCGTGTGGGCTTTCAGCGAGACCTGGAAGACAACGTGGCGGACATGGTCTCCGTGGGTGTGGGCTTTTCCCCGTTCAACGTTGTCAATGCCGACTTCGCGATTTTCGCGGAGGACCTCGACGGCCTGTTTAACGGCGACACCAAAAGCGGCGGCGCCGCTCTTCAGGTCGGCCTGCGTTTCTAGCAAACCGATCCCAACGGCTTACCCAAAAGCCTCGCCCAGTGGCGGGGCTTTTTCTATTCCTACCCCCTACAACCGCTCCAGCTCCGCTTTAATATCCTGCTGTACCCGCTCTAGCGGCTGACCGGCGTCCACAATTCGGTAGCGCTCGGGGGCGCGCGCGGCTAGAGCCCGATAGACAGCCCTAACCCGCTCATAAAACGCCACAGCCTCGCCCTCGAACCGGTCCGGCTCGCTGCGGGCACTCGCTCGAGCCAGCCCGGTTTCCACATCAATATCCAGTAGCACGGTCAGGTCCGGCCGCAGTTCGCCCTGCACCAGGGATTCAAGCTCCGCAATAGCGCTTTGATCGAAACCTCGCCCGCCCCCCTGATAGGCATAGGTAGAGTCGGTAAAGCGGTCGCACAATACCCAAGTGCCCCGCGCTAGCGCCGGTTTCACCACCAGCTCCAGGTGCTGGGCTCGAGCGGCGAAAATCAAGAGCAACTCCGCGGTGGGGGCTACCGGCTCCTTTCTCGGGGCCAACAATAGGGACCGGACCTCTTCAGCCAGAGGGGTGCCGCCCGGCTCTCGGGTAACGAGCACCTGGTGCCCCTGCCCTTCCAGCCACTGCTGAATAAACGCCAGGTTGGTGCTTTTGCCGACACCCTCGGTGCCTTCCACGGTAATAAAACGGCCCTGGTTCACGAATTAACTCTTCTGTATAGGACTTCACTTGACCTTCCAGTTACCGGAAGGTGCAGATTTCAATTGCGACGCAGTTTAACACTCTTCCACCCCCCGGTGACCGATCCCGGCCAGGGGAAAACTAGACGGAAGGGGGCAAACATAAAATGCGAACTTTACACCGTAAACTTTACACTGTTAATATTGCTTTTCTCACGAAAGGAGATTCCTCATGAAGCATTTTATTCACTTATGGGCCCTGGGGGTCGTGCGCCACCGCTGGCTGGTGCTCGCCCTGTCGATGGCGGTGGCCGGTTTGGCACTCGTCGCCGCCCAGAACATCGGCTACAACAACTCCAATGAAAGCTATTTTGTGGAAGGCGACCCCAACCTCGCTGCCTTCAATGAATTACTGGAGCGTTTTGGCGACGTGGAGTACCTCTCCATCGGTGTACAAGCCCCCGATACCCATACCGATGTCTTCAATGCGGAGACCCTCTCCGTCATTGAGCGCCTGACGCAATTTCTCCAAAACCGCCCCGAAGTCACCCAGGTCCGCTCGCTCACCAAGTACGAATACACCCACGCTGAAGGTCCCGTGTTGGCCACGGATGATTTAATTGAAGACCGACAAGACCCCAACGCCATTGCCGAGGCACGGGAGCGTATCGGCGGCGAGGCCATGGCGATCGGCTCGCTGATTACCGATGACCTCCAGCACACGCGCGTGGTCGCCCGGGTCGACTACCAGCCCGGAAAAAGCGACAACAAGATGAGCCTGATGGCCGCCGTGCGCGGCTTTATTGAACAGGAGCAATTTGCCGAGCAGGGCCACCCTCTTCGCTTGAGCGGACAGCCGGTATTTACCGAGCAGTTTGAAGTACTGACCAAGCGGGACCAGCGCTGGATTCATCCCACCATGGCGGGAATCATGCTGGTTATTCTGTTCATTAGCTTCCGGTCCATGGCCGGCGTGTTGATGCCCTGGGCGGTGATCGGCACCGGCATCCTTTGGGTCAGTGGGTTACAGGGACTGCTCGGCTGGCCCCACTCGGTAGTGGAATCCGCTCTGGTGCCGGCGTTGATCATCATCGGTATCGGCATTTCCGTTCACGTACTGGTGGAGTTCTATCACTTTCGAGCCCGTGAGCTGAGCCCCAAAGCCGCGGCGGCGGCCGCCGTTGAACACCTCTGGACACCGGCCTTTTACACCGCACTGACGACGGCGGCGGGCTTTTTGGCGCTGGGCGTCACCGAGTTGGTACCAGTGCGCCAGTTCGCCTGGCTCGGGGCCATTGGCGCAATGACGCTTTTCTTTCTGGCCATGACATTGCTACCCGCGCTTCTCTCGTTTGTCTCAGCATTCTCTCCGCGTACTCAGCGCGTTGTCGACAGGGGAATGATTGCCCGTTTAACGCTCGCGGTGCCCGCCTTCACCCGGCGCTGGTCCCGCCCACTGACGCTGGCCGGCGCGGCATTGCTCGCCTTGAGCCTCGCGTTGATTCCCCAACTGACGGTAGACTCCAATTTCATCACCTATTTCAAGGAAGACAACCCCACCCGCGCGGACTTGGAGTATTTTGACCAAACCTACAACGGCATTCAAAACATTGATTTTGTGATCGACAGCGGGGAAGAAGGCGGCATTCACGAGCCGGCTTTTTTGCAAAGGGTAGAACAATTGCAGAGCTGGCTCGAAGCGCAGCCGGAAACCGGAGCGGTCAACTCACTGATTGACTTCCACAAGGAAATCAATCAGTCCCTGCATTACGAGGACCCCCAGTGGCACCAGTTGCCAGACACCCGCCCCATGGCCGCTCAGTTTCTTCTGTTGTACGACAACACCGGCGCGGATGAAGATCTCACGGATATGAAGGATTTTTACGAACGTTACCTGCGGGTATCGGTGCCCATTCAAAATATGCCCGCGAGCCAAACCGACCAGTTACTTGAGCGGGTCGAACAGCATCTGGCCCAGCATTACCCTGAAATGTCCGTGGATATGACCGGCAGCTTGGTAATGTATAACGCTCAGGATGCCTATATAAACCAGGGCATGGCTCGCTCCTTCTTGATCGCGCTGGGCATCATCGGCATTAGTTTTATACTGCTGTTCCGCTCAATCAAATACGGGCTGATCGCCCTAATACCGAGTATCGTCCCAATTCTGATGACCGGCGCCTTGCTGGTGCTGTTGGACATTCATCTGAACCTGGGCACGATGATTGTCGGCGCCATGACCATGGGTATCGCCGTGGATGATGCCATCCACGTTATGAACCGCTACCTGCTGGCACGGCGCCACGGCAGCTCTACCCACGAGGCCATTACCCGAGCGATGACGGAGTCCGGCCGCGCCGTTATTTTTACCTCGCTGGTGTTGGTCAGCGGCTTCAGCGTCATGCTGCTGGGCTCCTTTATCCCCTACATTTACACGGGCTTGTTCGCCGCCACCATCATGGCGCTGGCCCTGGTGGGTGACCTGATCTTCCTGCCCGCCCTGCTCTACTGGGTTGACGGCCGGCGGGCCGAAGGCCCGCTTTCCGAGCATCCACTTACTACCCCGGAGGTTAACCGTTCATGATCAATTCTAAACGATTGTTGCCCTTTGTCATGCTGTTGTTTGCGCCCTCCCTGCCCGCTCTGGCGGAGGACCTGAACGCCCGTGACATCATCGACCGAATGGACGAACGTTATACCGGCGACTCCTCCCGCTCCGAGGCCAAGCTGATTTTGATCGACGAGAAGGGACGTGAACGCGTGCGGGACCTGCAGATGTTTTCGCTTGAGCAAGGTGACGTGGATAAGTCCATTCTGTTCTTCCGTTCGCCGGCGGATGTAGCGGGAACGAGCTACTTGAACCACGATTACGAAGACGGCCGCGATGACGATTCCTGGCTTTACCTGCCCGCCCTTAAACAGGTTCGGCGGGTGGCCTCGGGGGATCGTTCCGGGGCGTTTATGGGCAGTGACTTTACCTACTCGGATATCAACGGGGTAACCATCGACTGGTACCAGTACGAAATGCTTGAGGAAAACGCGGAGGTCGACGGCGAGCCCGCTTGGTTGATCGAGTCCACTCCCAAGCCCGAGTTCGCCGAGAAAGTGAAAGACGAGACCGGCTACGAAAAGTCTCACCTGTGGATTCGAAAAGATAATTTTGTTCAGGTGCAAGGAAAAATCTGGGTCACCAAAGGGAACCGCGTTAAGTACTTCAGCGCCACCGAACTGGAAGAAATTGAGGGTATTTGGACCCCCATGCGCCTGCAGATGGTGACCACGCGCAACGGAAAAAAGGAGCATGCCAGCGTGTTTGATTTTGCCGAGGTGGTGTATAACGAAAATACCGATGAGGATCTGTTCACCACTCAAACCATGCAGCGGGGGCTATAACGATGGTGGCGGATGCGCCACAGCCCAACTTCCCTCATTGGAGACGCTTGGCAATGAAGTACGTTTGCATTCTGGCCCTTATTCTTGCCCTACCGGTTCACGCCGAGAACTTTTTCGGCGCGGTGGAAACCGACGCGGCGGCCGAACCGATCGAGGAAGAGTCCCCCTGGACTCACCGGGCCTGGCTGAAGCAGACCGTCGGCTACGGTTATCACACACCCGCCCTTCCCGCCGCGCGGAACGACGCGGAGCTGACCCGGGTGGAAAGCGAGTTGTACGGGTTGCTGGACTGGAAAAGCGGCCCCTGGCAACTGCGCCTTTCCGGGTCGCTGATCCAGGACTGGTTGCCGGGTATGGAACGGGCCGGGCTCTGGTCAGGGTACGACTTTTCGCCCAAACAGGAAGATGAACGGCAGTGGCGGGCGGAAATATCGGACAGCTACCTCTCCTGGCAGGCTGGAGACTGGTGGCTCCTGGGGGGCTACCAGACCCTGGCCTGGGGCGAAGCGGAAAGCTTGCGCGTCACCGATGTGCTCGCCCGCCGGGACCAGCGTTGGCCCGGCCAAGAGGATCTGGACAACCTGCGCCAGCCCGTGCCGGTGGTGTGTGCTACCTGGCGCGGCGAGCTGGATTTGGTGTTGCTGCCGAATACTCCCCCGGACCGGTTGCCCGCCGCCGGGGAAGAATTCGACCCCTACCTGGCGTGGCGCTCGGAAGATACTCCAACCCCAGTTTTGAAGAGACTCCAAGACACCACCGGCTGGGCCGTGCGCTGGCAGACCCGCCAACCCGGCTGGGACATGCAGTGGCTGCTGGCCGAGGTGAACAGCTTTGACCGCTACCCCGCCTCTCAGGGCATGGTTGATGGTCAGCCAGTGGTGAACCTGGAGCCCTGGAGCCAACAGGTCGCGGGCGTGGCCCTGCAGGCCACCGAGGGCGTCTGGCTGTTTCGCACCGAGCAGGCGTGGCACCGGGACGTTCGCCTGAGGCCCGACAATGCGGCCGGCCCCTGGCCCAAGCACGATCAGTGGCGGGCGATGGTCTCGGCCGAGTACGCCGGCATTCACAATCTGACCGTGACCGCCGAACTAAGCCAGGTCTATACCGAGGACCACAGCCCCCGGCTGGCCGAGTCGCAATGGCAGACCGGTGCCAGCGTGCGGGCGCGCTACCACCTGATGAACGAACGTCTGTTGTTAAACGGCCAGTTCGTGCGACTGCCCGGCGGTGAAGGCCGCGTATGGCGACTGTCCGCCGACTGGACCTTTTCAGACCGCTTCAGCGCCGGCCTCTCGGTGGTGGAATACTCAGCCACAGGAGAAAGCGACACGTTATACCCCTACCGCCACAATGATGCGCTACTGTTTACCTTTCAGTGGAATCTCTAGCCGTGCATTGCCATGCTGGTAGACGAATAAGGGCCGCCTACTACCAGTCAGCGGAACACGACTAAACAAAAGAAAGTGACCCTCCCATGCAAGAGCATGGGAGTTTGGTAAACTAATCCGCCAATGCACGAGCGGAGCGGCCCATGGCACCATCGCACAAACAGCCCTACCACCACGGCAATCTGCGCCAGGCCCTGCTGGACTCGGCGCTGGAAACCCTGGAAGCCGAGGGCCTTGAGAAGCTTAGCCTGCGAGGGCTGGCTAAGTCCGTCGGGGTGAGCCCCACGGCGGTATATGGCCACTTCGCCGATAAAACCGAACTGTTGATCGCCCTGCACACTGGGGGGTTCAAGGTATTGCGAGAAACCCTGGAGCACGAGCTGGAAGCACTGCCGGCCACCGCGGGCGGGGAAGACCGGGTCCGCGCCCTGGGGCTGGCGTACATGCAGTTTGCGCGCGAGCGCCCGCACCTGTTCGATGCCATGTTTTTCTGGACACCGGATTTCTCGCGAGTCACCCCAGAGCAGTTACAGGAAGGCGTTGGTAGCGAACGGCTACTGCGCGACACGCTTATAGACATGCTCAAGGAAGAAGGCGTCCAGCTCAATGCTGCTCAGGCGGCTGTGGCTTCCTTCAGCGCTTGGGCGCTGGTCCACGGCATCAGCACCCTAGTGCGCTCGGGTGCCGTGGAAGGGGCGGTTCACTGCGAGAAATGGCCGGAGGATTTCTCGAGCTTTCATCCACACAGCCGCCAGGAGCAAGTCATACGCCAGATTCTGGACATTCAGCTTGCCGGTTTGAAGGCGTCCGCCCAACTGCTGAACCAACCCGACTGAGCGCTGAACTGTGTTAAGATTTCGCCCTTTCATTTAACACTCTGCTATGGGACAAATCATGAGTACAGCATCCAAGGTTACTCTCCACACCAACTACGGCGACATCACCATCGACCTGAACCATGAGAAAGCGCCGAAAACCGCCGCTAACTTTGCCCAGTATGCGCAGGACGGCTTTTTTGATGGCACGATTTTTCATCGTGTTATCGGTAACTTTATGATTCAGGGTGGCGGTATGACCGAGGACATGCAGCAAAAGGCCGCCCGCGCGCCCATTGAAAACGAAGCTGATAACGGCTTGGGTAACGTGGTCGGTAGCGTGGCGATGGCCCGCACCAGCGACCCGCACAGTGCCTCTTCCCAGTTCTTTATTAACGTTCAGGACAACAGCTTCTTGAACCACCGCGACAAGAGTATGCAGGGCTGGGGCTATTGCGTGTTCGGCAAGGTCTCTGAAGGCATGGATACCGTGAATAAAATCAAGGCGGTCGAAACCGGCAGTAAGGCGGGCCACCAGGATGTGCCGGTAGAGCCGGTTATGATCGAAAAGGTTACGGTCAGCGAGTAAGCACTCCTATGACGAGGTTGTTTGTAGCCGATTTGCACTTAAGTGAGCGCCAACCCCAGGTCACAGAGGGTTTTTTTCGGTTTCTAAGAGACCGGGCCCGGACGGCCGAGGCGCTGTATATTTTAGGTGATTTTTTTGACGCCTGGATTGGCGATGACGATGACAGCGACCTGTCACGGGAAGTGACCCAGGCGCTTCGCTCCCTTTCCGACCAAGGCACCCGCCTGTACCTGATGCACGGTAATCGAGACTTCCTGATCGGGCAGGACTTTACCCGTGCCGCGGGTGCCGAACTACTACCCGACCCGAGTGTGATTAATCTATACGGACGCCCGGCCCTGCTGATGCATGGCGACAGTCTGTGTACCCGGGATATGGAATACATGGCGTTCCGACGCAAAGTGCGCACCGTCCAATGGCAGTCTGAAGTGCTCGCCCTGCCCCTGGAAGAGCGTCGGGATCTGGCTCGAAAACTGCGCGAGCAAAGCCAGAGCATGAACAGCAATAAGGCGCAGGACATCATGGATGTCACGCCCGAAGAAGTGGAAAAGGCAATGCGCAAGGAAGGCACGCCGCTGTTGATTCATGGCCACACCCACCGCCCTGCCCGCCATCCAATGGAGCTGAAAGGCGAACCGGCAGAGCGAATCGTGTTGGGTGATTGGCACGACCGGGGGTGGTGTTTGGTGGCCGCGCCGGGAGTGTTGAATTTGGAGTCTTGGAAGTTGTGAGGGAGTAAGCCTTCAGTTATTTGGTAGGTGGCGCTGCGCTTACCTACCCTACACATCTTTCTAACCGCGTAGGGTAGGTAAGCGCAGCGCCACCTACCAAAAAAAACCCTAATGCTTGCACCCTAAACCAAACTCTTGCTCACTACCTCATACACATCCTTTGAGAGCTTCGGCTCGGCTTTAATCCGCTCCAATTCCGCTTTCATGGCGTTGCCCAGGTTCTCCGGGTAGCGGCGCCAGCGTGTGAGCGGCGTTAATAGCCGGGCGGCGATTTGCGGGTTGGTGTGGTTCAAACGCAATACCTGCTCGGCCAAGAAGCCGTACCCTTCCCCACTGGCAATATGGAAATTGATGGGGTTGGCGTTGGTGAAGGCGCCCACCAGTGCCCGAATTTTGTTCGGGTTGTTGGGTTCGAAAGCCGCGTGTTTTTCCAGCTCGCGCACCCGCGTCAGGGTGTTGGGCTGGGTGCTGGTGGCCTGAACCCGCAGCCACTGATCCACCACCAGCGGCTCACCCTTCCACTGCTGATAGAACTCTTCAAGCACTCGCTGGCGCACCGCATCGGCGCCCTCGGCTTCGCTGTTTACCAGCTCTTTCAGCGCCGCCAGGGTGTCGGTCATATTGTTGGCCGCACGGTATTGCGCTTCGCTGGCTTTCAGCCATTCGGCGTCGTTCAGGTCCATCAAGTAGCTAAGCGCGACATTCTTCAAGCTGCGCTCGGCAATATCATCGGCGGTCGGACGGTAGGTTTTGCCGTGGTTGTACCGGGTGTAAATATCCCGCATTTCCTCTTTCAACGAGCGTGCCAGCACCCGCTTGACCGCCGCACGGCTGTAATGGATCGCCTCGACCTCGATTTTTTCGGCCTGTTCGCTTAGGTAGGCCTCCGAAGGCAAGGTGAGCATGAGCGCCACCATGGCCTTGTCGAGCGAGTCATCCTGCAGTACCCGCCGGTAGGCTTCGATTAAACGCTCGTCCACTTCCACCGTATTCAAATCCTCACCACGGTGGTAGGCCGTCATTACATCATCAATTACCTGCATGGCGAGCTGCTGGCTGGCATCCCAGCGGCAGAAGCCATCCGGGTCGGCGCTCATCAACCGCATCAGGTCGTCTCGGGCGTAGTCATAGTCCAGCTTCACGGGCGCGGAGAAGCCACGAAGCAATGAGGGCACAGGTTTTTCCGGCAACTGCTCAAACACAAAGGTATGTTCGGGCTCTGTCAGCTCCAATACGGTATGGGTGTTATCACTGGTTTCCGGATCCAGCTCCTGGCCTTTGAGCTTCAACGGCAGCGCACCGGCACTGCCCAACAACCCCATGGCAACGGGAATATGGAAGGGCTGCTTGTGCTGGTTTTCAGGTGTCGGCGGGCAGCTTTGGGCAATGGTCAGGCGGTACTCCCCGGCCTCTTCGTCCCACTGGTCGGTGACGGTCAATCGAGGCGTACCGGCCTGGGAGTACCAGCGCTTGAACTGGCTCAGGTCTCGACCGGAGACGTCTTCCATCGCGGCCACAAAATCTTCGGTGGTTACGGCTTGGCCGTCGTGACGTTCGAAGTAGAGGTCGGTGCCTTTGCGGAATAGCTCCCACCCCAACAGGTTGCGCAGCATGCGCACCACTTCGTGCCCTTTTTCGTAAATGGTCAGGGTGTAGAAGTTGCCGATTTCAATGTAGGAATCGGGCCGAATGGGGTGCGCCATGGGGCCCGCGTCTTCGGCGAACTGCATGGTTCTGAGGACGGAGACGTCTTCCACCCGCTTAACGGTGGGCGAGCCCATATCCGCCGAGAAGGTGGCATCGCGAAAGACGGTAAAGCCTTCTTTCAAGCTCAGTTGGAACCAGTCCCGACAAGTGACTCGGTTGCCGGACCAGTTATGGAAGTATTCGTGGGCCACCACGCCTTCCACCCGCTGAAAGCCGGCGTCGGTGGTGGTTTCAGGTTTCGCCAATACGCAGGCCGTGTTAAAAATATTGAGGCCTTTGTTCTCCATGGCGCCCATGTTGAAGTCGTCCACGGCGACGATCATGAAGATGTCCAGGTCGTATTCACGACCGTAGGTTTCTTCGTCCCAACGCATGGCGTTTTTCAGGGAGGTCATGGCGTGGTCGCATTTATCCAGGTCTTTCTCTTCGACAAAAATGCGCAGCGCGACTTTTCGACCAGACTGGGTGGTAAAGGCGTCTTCAATCTGCTCCAGGTCACCGGCTACCAGGGCAAACAGGTACGCCGGTTTTTTGTGGGGGTCGTGCCAAATGGCGAAGTGGCGGCCGTCATCGGTTTCGCCCTCTTCGATGGGATTGCCGTTGGAGAGCAGTATGGGGAAGCGTTTTTTGTCTGCGACGATGGTGGTGAAAAATTCACTCATGACGTCGGGCCGATCCAGGTACCAGGTTATTTTGCGAAAGCCTTCGGCTTCGCACTGGGTGCAGTACATGGTTTTGGATTGGTAGAGCCCTTCGAGGGAGGTGTTGTTTTTGGGGTCGATGTCGCCGACGGTGGTCAGTTCGAATTCGTCGGGTACGTTGAGCAGCGTGAGGGTTTCGTCGTCGAGCCGGTATTGGTTTTTGTCGAGAGTTTTTCCGTCCACGGCGACGGAGACGAGGTCGATTTCTTGGCCATTGAGTGGCAGTTCTTTCCCGCTGGCGCTGACGTCGGGGTTGCGACGCATTTTGAGGGTGCTGGTTACGCGGGTTTTGTCGTCTTTGAGGTCGAAGTGCAGTTCGGTCCGGTCGATGAGGTATTCCGGCGGCCGATAGTCCTTCAACTGGATGGCTTTCGGTTGTGCGTCACGTGCGGACATATAAAACTCCAACGGGTTTAATGTGATAATCATCGTGACAAATCCGGAGCCCGGCCGGAGGCGGCGTATACCGTTCGAAGACCCGCCGTGAACCCATCCGTGGGGGCTTCTCATCGGCATCCATGCCTCGGCTTTGGCTTCCTGCGTCGCCCTAACACCTACATCCATGTAGGCGTCAGAGAGTCTTCGAACGGTATACGCCGCCTCCGGCCTCCGTGCCACAATATAGTAATTAGTTGTTAAGCCTTGCGTAGGGCACGGTAAGGCATCAGCCGCCACCTGCCATCAATAGGCATTGATACGCTACGAACCCTGCGACGGACGACCGCCAAGCCAACCTTGCGGCCGATGAGGTTAATGGCTTTTGTGCCAAATTCACCTTTAATGGCAGGTGGCGGCTGACGCCTTACCGTGCCCTACAGAAAAACCAAACCTCCCCGCCCTATGTTGCTTCAACGTGCTGAGGGACGGTTCAGGGTGTATTGTTCCCAGACCGTGGAGCGGGGGCCCCGCGATTCGAGCCTACGTGGACGACCCACATGGATGTGGGAAGTGTCCGTAAGCGCCGGGAGCGCGTAGGGCCGTATTTACGGCGTGTCTGGGAACAATACACCCTGAATCGGCCCGGTCGTTCAATTAACCACGGAACGGGCTTGGAGGCTACTTCCACTTTACCGGCTGTTCAGCTTCGGCGATGTCGCCTTCTCCGCCGCAGTGGGTGTGGGTTTTGGGTGGAATGTAGCCGCTGCGCTCTTCCGGGGGCAGGTGCTGGTGCTCATAAGCAATCACCGCCTCCAGGCAATGCTGGCGCTGCTCCGGCGTTACCACCCGGCCATCGGGCCACTTGCCCAACTCCACGGCGCGTTTTAAATTCTCGTAAATCTCCGGCGTAATGCTCTCAAGCAAATCGCGATAATTCATTCACCAAGCCCCACGGTTACTTCAGCCGCTAAACAACAGGCAGTATACCAAAACCCCGCCCCGCTTTCTCCTAAGAGGCGCGCCGCCCCGAAGAAAGAATGCCCCAGGCCATGCCGGCGAGTAACCCGCCCACATGGGCGCCGTTGGCCACCGAGCCGGAGATAAACTTGTCCACCACGCCTGTCAGGCAAATGACCAGCCACACCAACATAAAGCCGATAATCCCCGGTGGAATCGCCAACATCGGATGCGGACTGAAGCGCTGGCGCATCCAGAGGTAACCAATTAAAGCATAGACCACCCCGGACATGCCGCCGAACACCGACGGGCCAGCCACGAATTGAGCGACATTGGCCGCCACGGCGGTCACCAGGACAAACAATAAGTAATGCCAGGCGCCCAGCACCGCCTCCAGGCGTCGGCCCAGTTCCCAAATCCACAGCCCGTTAAACAAGATGTGAAACAGGCCGAAGTGCAGGAAGGAGGGTGTCAGCAGCCGCCAGAACTCGCCCCGCCCCATGGCCTCACCCCAATCGCCGAACTCCAGGCCATTGCCTACCAGGCTCAGGGGCTGGAAGGTCAGCGCCGGGACGAGCGCGCCGCCGAAGATGTTCATGCCGATCAGAGCACCGGCGGCGCTGAGTAGCAGCAGGCCAATGGTGGCCGGGAACTGGCGCGGGCTCGGCCCCTCGGGCATGGCGCTGCGGTGCTGGGTGCCTTCGGGAAGCACCACCTCGCCTTGGAGCCAGCGCTCGGTCAGTTCCGCCAGGGGGTCGACCATGGCTGGGTCCTGTACCCAGATTTCCTGATGCTGGCCTTCGTCGGTGATGCGGTGCAGCAGGCCGCGCTGGTGTAGGAAGCGGCTCAACTCGGTCAGATCTCGGTCCAAAGGCAGTTGTTTAACGGGGATCCAGTTCACTCGTTCTCTCTAGGTTGTGGGCATGGTTGTGGAAGTGGCGCGAGTATTGTCAGGGATCGACATAGCTCCAGACAAATTTTTTCGGGTCGAGTTGCGCCTCCCCGTCAAACTGGTAGGCCACCAGCCGCCCAAACTTGACGGCGCTGTAATCCAGACAGGCAATGTTGGGGGCGATGGGCGCGGGACGGCCCTTTAGCCAATAGTGGCCGACGAATAAGGGCTTTTCCTCTTCCCCGTAGGTCACCATACGGGCCCGGTGTTCAGGGGCAATGGGCTGCCCGGCCACCCCCTTGGGCAGGGGATCGGGCTGGAACAGTAATTCACCGTAGGTGCGGGCATTCGGCGCCCAAAACTTGGTACGAAAGTGGGTTCGCTCCACCCCATCGCTGGAGACAATGCTCATTCCCGGAGGCAGTGGCAAGTCAATGCCGCTGGTGAGTCGTTGTTTGGTTTTGGCCGCAAGGCTGTGACGGTCAGCGGTTTCCTGCAAAAATGCCCGATCAAAGTGGCCGCTGCCGTACCGGGCCCGGTGTTGGGCGATTAACTCGGCGTCCCAGCAGGCATGGACGACGCGAAAACTGGGCCATTCAAGAAATAGCGGCAGACGCTGAAACCAGTTCAGGTGATCAAGCCACTCGTCCGGATAGTCGGCGAACTGTTCTAGGGTCTCCGCCATTTGTTGCGCGTTTCGGGAGGTGTGGGGTCGCAGGTAGCCGCCGGGTTCAGCAGGGTTGGGCGTGCAATACATCAGGGCGTTGAACTCGTGGTTGCCGAGCACCATGTGCGCCGCACCGGCTTCCACCATGGTGCGAACCAGCCTCAACGCTTCTCGGATTCTCGGCCCCCGGTCAATGATATCCCCGAGGAACACCACCTGACGCCGGGGGTGGCGATAGCCGTCGGGCCCGAGGTGGTAACCGAGTTTATCCAGCAACCGTTCCAGACTATCGGCACAGCCGTGAACGTCACCGATCACGTCATAGCCGTCTCGCCCGGGGGTTACTGCGTCGGTCATCAATACTCCTCAGTCCAGCAGGTGGCCGCCCCACCCCAGCTTGGATCGGCACCGCTCGTAAAAATTGTGGTTCTGTGGGTGAATCAGGGTAAGCTCCTGAGGCTTTTTTCGAATCAGGACTTCATCACCGGGATGGGCGACAAAGTGCATTTGCCCATCGCAGGTTACCTGGGGATTGGTATTGTTGTGCTCCCCCACCGCAATGCGTATCTCGCTGTCACCGGGTACCACCATGGGCCGACTGCTTAGAGTATGGGGGTTCATGGGCACAAGGCCGATGGCATCCAGCCGCGGGTGCAGGATGGGGCCCCCACCGCTTAGCGCATAAGCCGTGGAGCCGGTTGGGGTGGAAACGATCATGCCGTCGGAACGCTGGCTGGTCACGAAGTGCCCATCCACGTAGAGCTCGAATTCGAGCATTCGGATGAATTCCCCGGGATGCAGAACCACATCGTTGAGGGCGTCGCCAGCGCTGACCAGCTGGCCCCGGCGGGTTACCTGCATATCCAGCAGGAAGCGTTTTTCCTCAAAGTAATTTCCCGCCAGCACCTCGCCGACTTTATCTTCAATATCGTCCGGGGTAATGTCGGTCAAAAAGCCGAGGCGACCGCGGTTGACACCAAGCAGCGGCACGCCGGTTTCAACCAGAGCGCGAGCACCGCTGAGCATGCTGCCATCGCCGCCCACGACAATGACCAAGTCACAGTGCTGGCCAAGCTCCGCCAGGGAGGCAGTATGGCTGGCCTCGTTCAACAAGCTTTGGTCGGGCAGGTGCTCGGCCGTCTCCTGTTCCAGTACGAAGTTGCGGCCGTTGGACTTCAGGAAGCGGATGAGGCGCTTCAGGGAGTAAACGGCCCGCTCGCTGTTGCGGCGTACAATTAGGCCGATGGTGGTGAATTCGGACATTCAGTGTCTCTCTAACCGGGAATTAGGGCGATCAGGTAGTTCCATCGTTGGCGCGGGGATTACCTTGACGCTCAAGGCTGTTTGCCTTCGCTCAGGGCTGTCTTACCCGTCGCTCAAGGCTGTTCCGCGCGCGCTTTTCCCTCTTTTAACACATAGCGGGTCTCGGTTTCGAGGGTGTTGGCCCATTGTGGGTCGGAAAACAGTTGCGGACAGTCGTCAAGCGCATGGGCTCGATAGCCGTGCTGGCGAAGCAGGTGGGCGGTGGCCCGGCTGCGGCGCCCGGTATCACAATAGCAGACATATTCCTGCTCCTCCGACAGCATGCGGGACTTGATGGCCAGCAGGCTCAGCGGAATATTGACCGCCTGGGGAAGGTGGCTTTGGCTGTACTCTTCTTCGCTGCGGGTATCCACCAACACCGCGTGGCGCTCGCGCAGCTCGGGCAGGTTTTTTAGGGGGAGCGTGGGCACTTCCGGGGCTCTGAGCAGGTGGTAAAAGTCCTGTTTATCCAACACCATCAGCACGCCGTCGGTAAGCATACGCACGCGAGCGTTGCGCGGCGCGTCATTGACTAGGGCGTCTTCGCCGAAACAGCGGCCTTTGCCCACATCCGCCAAATGAGTCCAGCCGGCCTCCTCTCGGCGGTGCACTTCGGCCTCACCTTCTTTGATGAAGTAGCAGCAGTGACCAATCTCCCCCTGGCGGATGACGGTGTCACCGGCATGAACCACTTTAGGCTGGAGGCGGTAGAAAATCTGCTCCACATTCAGCGGCGGCACCTTAAAGAAAAGGTTGGAGCGCAGAACCGTGGTCATCCAGTCAACGTCTTCGTCCAGGTCCCTCTGACGGGAAATAATCAGCTGCAAGTAATCGGATACCTGGCTCCAGGTCAGCAGTTGGTCCAGCCGCTCACTGTCAATGCGCAGCACACTGCAGTCGGTCTCGGCGGTGGCGGACACCGCTCGCGGCTGCTGGTGCGCCAGGGGCAACAACGTGGAGCGCCCCTTGACTGGAATGGCCTCCCCTTCGGGGAATTCGAGCCGAACGTCACCGTGCAAAAGGTACACGTGCTGGCCGTCGTACTCCCCAGCGCGAAACAGCGTTTGGCCGGCGAATATCACTTCGGCCTGACTGTGGGAGAGCAAGTCCTCAAGGTGGCTTTCGCTCATGTCTTTCAGAGGCACGAGCGTGCGGGTCAACGCCACATCAAAGGACGTTTCGTTTCCAGGCACATGCGACTGCGTTGACAGCATGGTTGTTTCCTATCCCTTCCGTTGGCCACTGACTCTTTGGCGCCTTAATTTACCTACATTGTGCGCCGTTTTACCTACTGTGCCAAGCGCTGGGCGACCAAAGTCTGGTGCGCGGGGCACCGATCACTCTCGCCGGGGTGGAAGTCCGAGGGGCGCGCCACCGTCGGCACCGCCCGGGCGCAGAGGTGCCCGTGGGCGTCCCGGGCCATGCACTGCGGGTTACGACTATGCTTCAGCCAGCCCTTGTATAACTCGGGCTCCACGCCCAGGGCGCGAGCTGCAAAGGTTTCGGGGTCATCCAGGTAAGCCGCCATTTCATCCGGCGGCACCGTCAGTTGCCCCACCCCTGCATGGAAAGCGACGAAACTGATGCCGGTTTTATCCAACCGCTCCAGCAGTTGCCCCCCACCCTGCTCCAACAGCGTTTGGTTTTCCTGACGCAGACGGGAGACTTCTTCCTTCAGGTTATTCTCCTGCTGGTGACGATAGAACAACTCCATTTCCCGCATCTCCAACCGTTCCTCCAGCTCTGAGGTGGCACCCTGGACCCGCGCCGCCAGCTCCATTTCATAGTTTTCCCGAAGCGCCTGAAGCTGGTGGTGCTCATCCGTATGGGCGGCTTTTAGTTTATGGCTGAAGTAGTCGCGCATCCCTTCAATTTTCTGCACTTGGGCGTCGAAATTTGCTTTGAGGGTTTCCAGCCGTTGAGTGAGCTCACTGTTTTGGGCCTGAAGCTGCCGAACTTTGTTTCGGTAGGCTTGAAGGCGCTGCTGATGCTCTCGGTTCAGCTTATCGATTTTGCGCGCTTGCTGGTTCGCCAGAGTGGTTATGCGCAAGCGCTGCTCTTTCAGCAGGCGGGCCACGCGATCGCGCATTGCCTGGGAGTAGTGTTCGTGGAGGACTTTTTTCAGTTGCCGCGCCGCCTTCGGGGCAATGTCGGGCTCTTTTTTCGGGGCCGGCTCGGATTCGGTGCGCACCAGCCCCAGGCGATTGCGCGCCACGGCCTTGCGCAGCAGCACAAAGCTGTTGCGGCCGGGCTCCATTTGAGGATCCCAAAGGTTTTTCTGCTGCCAGGCAACGGGGCACTGACTAAAACACACCAAACGGATCGGTCCGCCGCCCAGATCAGGGCCCTGACCGGCCTGCTGGATTAATTGC
This sequence comes from Marinimicrobium locisalis, assembly GCF_039822625.1. Lineage (NCBI taxonomy): Bacteria > Pseudomonadati > Pseudomonadota > Gammaproteobacteria > Cellvibrionales > Cellvibrionaceae > Marinimicrobium > Marinimicrobium locisalis. Next base: position 1,068 of record NZ_JBDLLG010000013.1, on the reverse strand, counting down.
TGAAGCGGCAGGTTCCAGCGCCGATCAGCCAAGCCCCGGGCGTCAAACTCTATGACAAAAAAAACCGCCGCGCTGATGGTCAGTTGGGGGCTGATGGTCAGGTACGCCGCCTTGGCGGTACGATTGGCGTACTCGGGCACTGGGACAAAGCCGTCCAGCACGGCTTCAAATTCCGGATACAACATTTCCCGGGCAAGCTTGTCGCCAGAAAACAGGTATACCGCTTCGGTGTGTTCCGAGATGGGAGTGGCCATAGATAACTCGGGCGCCGTCGACTATTTCAGTTAACGCTAAAAGGGACGAAGACTCAAGGACGAGGGGGAATTATGCCGGGTGCTTGGCACTAACGGTGTGACCCGGTCGGCAGAAATGGCAATACCTGTGAGTCTGAGGGGTATCGCGCCGACGGGCAAAGGGAATGTTGGGACAAGAAGGACTCACAGATCGGAGTAATCTTCCGCCCCTTCATCTTCCAGGTCTTCAAAGCTGTATTCCAGCAAGTCTTCTACATAATCTTCCACAGTGCTCTTCTCCCGAGGTTGGTTAATGGTGGAGTCCTTTCCATGCGCCGATCCGTCATAGTTAGAGTAGCGCTTGGGTGTGACAGTTTCGTGATTGGTTCATGGCACTTTTGAGAAGGCGTTCGCAAACTGGGAAATAGGTGGCGTGAGTATTGCTTAGTTTGCTTAAGGGGAGCAATTTGGATTGGACACCGGAACATGTTGGGCTGGTATGGGCGTGAGCCCGCACCTGCCGGTTTGGTTAGTTATGGCGGCGAAGTAGATTCTGGGCGGCAGCGCTTCGCGCTGCGGCGGACCGGACGGGAAAGATTCGCCTCATCCTGAGGCTCACCCTTCGGGCGGCTACGCCGTCCCAATTTGTTCCCGACAAATTGGTCGAACCCGCGGGTTCGAGCCCCGTCCGCGGCCAACCACGGCAGTTTCTTGCAGGCACAAAAAAGCCCCAACGTGTGGGGCTATTTCGTAATATGGCGGACCGGACGGGACTCGAACCCGCGACCTCCGGCGTGACAGGCCGGCATTCTAACCAACTGAACTACCGGTCCGC